>JADZFP010000020.1 GCA_020849825.1 Saprospiraceae bacterium | reverse complement strand
GAGCGGTGGAAATGAGTTTCGGGAGGGGCAGGCTCCCCTGCAACCCAGGTTGTACCTCAACGACGGCCGGGGCGGACTCACCCGCGCTGCCGATGCGTTTCCCGGGCTTTCGTTCAACGGCTCCTGCGTGGCGCCTGCCGATTTCGACGGCGACGGCGATATCGACTTGTTTATGGGCGGCCGTACGGTTCCGTGGAGTTACGGCGTTGTGCCGCGCAGTTATTTGCTCGAAAACGACGGCAACGGAAAATTCAGGGATGTAAGCGCCGGGCGGGCGCCCGGCCTCGAATTTGCCGGCCTGGTCAAAGCGGCCGTCTGGACCGATCTCGACGGCGACCGGGTTGCCGATCTGGCCCTCATCGGCGACTGGATGCCCTTGCGTATTTTTTTTGAATAAAAATGGCCGCCTGGAAGCCCTTTCTCCCGAAAAAAGCGGACTGGCCGGCACCGGCGGCTGGTGGAACTGCCTGCAAGCTGCCGACCTCGACGGCGACGGCGACCAGGACCTGGTGGCGGGCAATTATGGTCTGAATACGCGGCTGAGCGCTTCCCGGGAGCATCCGGTGACCATGTACGTCCGCGACTTCGACAACAACCAATCGCTGGACCAACTGCTGAGTTATTACTACCAGGGGCGGGAAATACTGTTTGCCACGAAGGACGAACTGCAGGCTCAGGTGCCGTCGATCAAAAAGAAGTTTCTGAAATACCACGACTACGCCAAAGCCGGTGTGAAGGATATTTTTGGCAACAAAGCACTTGAATCAGCCGAAAAAATGCAGGCTTTTACTTTCGAAAGCGCCTGGTTTGAGAACAAGGGGGATGGTACTTTCGAAAGCCATGCTTTGCCGGCCGCGGTGCAATTGTCGGTGGTTCAGCAAATCAGGGTGCAGGATTTTAATGCCGACGGGCGGCCCGATTTGCTCCTGGCAGGCAACTTTTTTGAAGCCAATCCCGAACTGGGCCGTTACGACGCCTCTTACGGCGCCTTGTTGCTGGGCGATGGGAAAGGCAATTTTCAGGTGTTAAATAACATGAGCAGCGGTTTGCTGTTGCGCGGGCAATGCCGCGACGTACAAACGATCAATACCCCCCGGGGGCCTTTGCTGCTGATTGCCCGCAACAACGAACGGCTTGGTTTTTACCGGTTCAACCAGGCCGGGCAACAAACGCCTGTACAATAGGCGGTATTTGAGCAGCAGGTATCGGTTGTTGAATAAGTCACCCTTGCCATTGGTCAAAAAATCAGGGGCTCCTCCGGGAGCCCTTTTATTTTTCATACCGAATCACGACCATTCAATACTAAAATACAAGCTATGAAAACCAATCTTTTACCTGTTTTACTATTGTTCATTTCTCTCCAATTGCAGGCCCAGGTGATGCGTTCTTTGCCGGCCAGCGGCGGCAACCTGAAAAGTTCGGTATCGCAGCGCATCGGGGTGACTGATATGGTCATCCACTGGGATGCGCCGGGGGTGCGGGGCCGGGAAGGTGCGATTTGGGGCACCCAGGTGGCACACTATGGTTTTGCCGATCTGGGCTTCGGCACTTCGAAACAGGCGCCCTGGCGTGCCGGCGCCAACGAGAATACGACGATCGGATTCAGTACGGATGTCAGGGTGGAGGGCAAGCCTCTGGCAGCCGGTACCTACGGTTTTTTTATTGCCGTGTACCCGGATTCCTGCGTGCTTATTTTTTCCAAAACCAGTACAGCCTGGGGCAGTTATTTCTACGACCCGGCCCAGGATGCGCTTTGGGTCATGGTACGACAGCAAAAGAATCAACCTGTGCTGCGGGAGTGGCTGGGTTTCGAGTTTTTTGACCAGACGGAAAGCGCCACTTCGATCGCCCTGGTCTGGGAGCGCTGGCGCATACCATTTCGCGTGGAGATCGATTTGAAAAAGACGGTGGTGGAAGCATTGCGTCAGGAAATGGCGAACAGTCCGGGTTTTTATGCTCAAAACCTGAATGCCGCGGCCAGTTTTTGCCTCGAACACAATTACAACCTCGAAGAGGCTTTGGGTTGGGCCGACCGCGCCCTCGAAAGCGATCCCAGCTTCAATAGTTACCTTTTGAAAGCCAATCTGCTCAACAAACTGGGACGCATTGAAGAGGCGGACAAAGTGATGTCGGGGGCAATGGAAACCGCTACGGTGCTCGATCTGCATCAGTACGGACGGCAACTCATCAGCCAGAAGAACCCGAAAAAGGCGCTGGAGGTTTTTGAATTAAATCATCGAAAAAACGGCGATACATGGCCCGTTCATGTCGGACTGGCGCGTGGGTATTCGGCCAACGGTGATGTGAAAAAAGCGCTTGAACACGCGAAAATTGCGCAAAAACAAGCGCCCGACGAGCAAAACCGGAAAAGTCTGGATGCCATGGTAAAAACCCTGTCGGAAGGCAAACCGATCAGTCAGTAACGACGGCTTATTCCCGTATAAACTCCAGTTCCATGTGCCGGTCGAGGCGCGCGATCGACGAGGGCTCGTGGGGCTCCTTGTCGTCCTGGCGGTGTTTGACGACGTAATCCACATTCGTAAGGATGTCGGAACTGATGGCGCCGTAGGTAGGCGGGAAGCGCTGGCCGTGGATGTTGGCCGAGGTACTGAGCAAGGGCCGGCCCAGTTGGGCGATCAGGGTCTGGCAGAACTCGTCGTGTACGATACGGATGCCCACCGAGCCGTCGGGCGCTTTGATACTGGCCGGAAGGCCATCGGTTTTATCGTAAATGACGGTAAGCGGCCGCTGGTGGTAAGCCAGCAGGGTTTCGAGGCGGGGATGGAGTTTCGGGACGTATTTTTTGAGCATTTCCAGGCTGTCTACCAGGATGATGTATCCTTTTTCCGGCGCGCGCCCTTTCAAGGTGGTGACACGCGCAATAGCGACTTCATTGGTTGCATCGCAGCCGATGCCCCAGATCGTGTCGGTAGGGTAGCAGATAATTCCGTCGTCGTTCAGGATGCGGGTGATCTCCGAAATGTCGTCGCGTAGCAGGAACATGGCCAACAATAAAGGGTGTTTAAGCGTTTGTGATTGTACTTTTGAAGGGCAAACTTCCGGTGATTGGCGGAGAAAAACGCTTTTCCGGCGCTGAAGATTATGGATGTTTGCCTTTTCATTGTATTCCTGTGTGCCGACGGCGCTTTTCGCCCCGTCTTTTTGCAAAAGCAATTTACCGTTATGAGATTTTCGCGGCCCAACCGGTTTATTCGGAACGTTTATTTTTCAACCCTGTTGTTTTTTCTGAGCCTGCCGGCGGGCCTTTGGGCCATGCACATTATCGGCGGCGAACTGACTTACTAATATCTCGGGGAGTTCAACGGCAACAATCTTTACCGTTTCACCATGTTTGTGTACCGCGATTGCAACAGCGGCGGCGCACCTTTGGACAACAACGCTAACATTGCCGTGTATCGGGGTACGTATTCCAACAACGTCCTTTTTACCACGTACATCAATTCCAACGCCATCCCCTTGTCCAGCGCCTCGTTTATCCCTATCGAGCCGCCGCCCTGCGTACAAAACGTGCCGAATGTGTGCGTTCAGCAGGGGAAATACGTCTTTACCAAAGACCTTCCGATTTCCAACCAGAGTTATTTCATTGTATATCAACGCTGTTGCCGCAACAATACCATTTCCAACATTCTGACGCCCGGCGACGTGGGCGCTACGTATTTTGTCGAGATCACTCCGCTGGCGCAACAAGTGAAAAGCAGCAGCCCGGTTTTTAACGACTTTCCGCCCATCGTGATTTGCAACCGGGTACCGCTCGAATTCGACCACTCGGCTGCCGACCCCGACGGCGACAATCTGGTGTACAGTTTTTGTTCGCCATTCATGGGCGGCGGCAGTATCACCAACGGCCCGCTGGCAACCAGTTGCGACGGCGCTACGCCGATTCCGCCCTGCGCGCCGCCATTCGACAATGTTGCTTTCGTGGTACCCGACTACAGTCCGGGCAATCCGATGGGCGGCAACCCGCAGGTGACGATTGATCCGTTGACCGGTTTGATTCCCTGTACGCCGAACATGCTGGGGCAATTCGTGGTGGGCGTATGCGTGCAGGAGTTTCGCAACGGGCAATTGTTGTCGACAGTGCGGCGCGATTTTCAGTTCAATGTGGAGGATTGCGACCCCACCGTACTGGCCAAACTCAACAAAGAGGCCAATAACGGCGGCGATACCCTGCGTGTCGTCGGCCAGAAGTATTTCATTCGTTCCTGCGGCGCCAAAACCCTGACGCTCGAAAACCTGAGCGAAGACCCGGCTTTTATCACGTCTTTCCGATGGGAATTCGATTTTGGCGGTACGGTTTACAAAGACAGCGTCAACTGGGACCCCACGGTCACTTTCCCCGACACGGGTCGTTATGTGGGCGCCCTGATCCTGAATCCCGGCGATCCCTGCGCCGATACGGCTTTTATCACCGTTGATATTTTCCCGAAAGTCAATGCTGACTTTTCATACGATTACGATACCTGCGTGGCTGGCCCCGTGGTGTTTACCGACCTCTCGAGTAACGAAGGCGGTGTAACGCTCGACCGGTGGCGATGGTCGTTCGGGGTGCCCGGCGGGGTGTCGACGAT
>JADZFP010000019.1 GCA_020849825.1 Saprospiraceae bacterium | reverse complement strand
GATCGTCTCGTACAGGTCTTTGGCTTTTTCAGGTTCGTTGAGCCGGGTTTCGTACAGCTGGGCCATGGCGTATAGCGAATTGTCGGCGCGGATGCCTGCCGTGTCTTTTTCCACCACCTGCCGGTACAAATCGAGGGCGCGGGGGTAGTCGCGTTTTTTCTCATAGATCTGGGCTTCGAGGTACAACACATCGTCCTGCAGCGAGTGTTCGGGAAACCGGCGGCGCAGGGTATCGAGGCGCGCGAAAGCATCTTCGAAACGGTTCTGGAATACCATCAATTCGGCGCCGGCGTAGAGGTTGATCGCGTCAGCCGTGGTATCGAGGTTGAGGTTGTCCATGATGAACACCGAGAGATCGAGGGCGTCGTTGGAGATGAGTTTTGAGGTGGAGGCTTTCAGCACGTCGAACTGCGCCTGCGCCCACTGAAAATCGCCCATAAAATAGGCCAGGCGGGCATTTTTAAAACGGGCTTCCTGCCCGATCTGGGCTTCTTTGAGGTCTTTATCGACCTGGCTGTACAGCAGGGTGCTTTCCCAGCGTTCGCCGGTCATGAGGTAGTAGTCGGCCAGGTTGATCTTGACGCGGGCAAGGGTGTTGGGGTCGAGGCCGGGCTCCTGGCGCAAGTGGTCGAGCAAGGAAATGGCTTTGTCGAGGTTGCCCATGTAGAGGGCTTCCAGTTCGGCGAGTTGCAGGGTAATCGGGGCGGTATTGCGGCCGCCGCCGTATTGGGCGAGAAACTGTTCGTAGTCGGTTTCGAGCAATTTCAGGTCTTCCTGGGTATAGGTGTAGCCTTCGGTGATTTTTTCGCGGCGGCAGTTCATCGCCTCGCGTTTGGCATCGAAGAAATAAGGGTTGGTAGGGCCTTTTTCCGTGATGATGTAATCGTAGGCAGCAATAGCGGTTTCGTAATCGCGGGCGGCCGAAGCGTCGCCGGCGAGTTTGTATACGCGCTGGCCTACTTCGCCCAGGCGTTTGTCGAGGGCTTTGTACTGGCGCAGGGCGCTTTTAAAGTCTTTGCGCTGCACAAAGGACCAGGCCAGCAGTTCGATGTAATCGGGGTTTTCTTTTTCCTGAAGGCGGGCGTAGAGCTGGGTTTGCAATTCAGTATAGTCGTCGGGGCTGAGGTTTTTTGCCAAAAGGGTCTGTACGTAGCCCAGGCGGCCGGGATCGACGGTGATGGCATTGAGGTAATATTCAATCATCTTGGGCATGTCGCCTTTTCGGCGGTAGAGATCACCCAGGTTGAAGGCGAATCGGTTGGGGTCTTTGAGCAGGGTAGCGCCCCGCTCGTAGGTCTGTATGGCGAAGTCGTATTTGGCGGTATTGACAAAAGTGGTGGCCAGGCGATTGACGGCCGCATAATCCGGCGCCACAGCATTCACGGCCTTGGTGTACTGCGCTTTGGCTTCTTCGGTTTTGCCCTGCCGGTCGTAGATATTGCCGTACACCACGTAGATGTTGGCGTTGTCGGGCATGCGTTTGAGCTGCTTTTTGACCGCTTTTTCGCTTTCGTCGTAGCGTTCGAGGTTGAGCAGGCAGTCGACGTAGCGGTTGAAATAATATTCGCTGCGCGGGTCGTTTTCCGACAATTGCTCGTAAAGGGCCGCGGCTTTTTCATACTCTCCATCGGTAAAATACTGATTGGCCAGGTTGGGGTCCTGGGCGAAAAGGCCGACGGCAAAAGTCAGTTGGAACAGAATTAGGGCGGCAAAAGAAAAGAAACGAGTAGTCATCTTTATGTTCGTCGTGTGATTCGGGCGATACAGTTTGCAAAATTACCGCATTTTAACGCCGAAGCCCTGTCGACAGTTGCTCAAAACCATTTTTTCGATAAAAGTGTGACAAGCGCCGGCCGGCGGCCCTTTCCAAATTTGATTTGACATGAAACATCTTTTTCTCCTGCTGCTGCTTCCTGCCATTTTACAGGCGCAAAGCCCGCGACTGGTTTTGTCCACCGCTACAACCGACGAATCGTACCTCCGGGCGGTCTACGTGTTGAATCATTACCTCGTACAAATCACGGGAGCGCCCCCGGAAACACTGCGCAGCGATAAAAAACTACGCGCCCGGCCTCTGATTTACGTGGGTCCCAACCCCGCGCTGAAAAAATACGGCTTGTCGGTACCGGCTCATCTGCCCGACGACGCCGTGTACCTGCAAGGCCGCGACAACGTGTTCGTCGTTGCCGGCGGCGGCAGCAATGGTCCTGAATACGCCGCCTGCGCCTTGCTCGAATTGCTTGGTTGCCGGCGCTACAGTCCGGTCGATTCGTTTATTCCGCGCATCCCCAACCTGCGCCTGCCCGACTACCCCGCCCGGCTCGACACGCCGGCCTTTCCTTACCGCGAATTGTGGTACCAGCCGGCTACCAATGTGGACTGGGCGCGCTGGCACCGGCTCAAAACCCGACCCGAAAAAAAAGCGGAGTGGGGCCTGTTCGTCCATACTTTTCACACGCTTTGCCCGGCGGAAATGTACTTTTCCGAACATCCGGAGTATTTTTCCTGGAACGGCGCCCAGTATTCGCCCGCCCAGCTCTGCCTCTCCAACGACACCGTGAAACAGATCGTGATCGAGTCTTTGCGCGAGCGCATGGCGTCCAACCCGGGGGCGCAATACTGGTCGGTGAGCCAAAACGACAACTACGACTATTGCCGCTGTGCACGCTGCGCGGCGTCCGACCAGCGCTACGGCTCGCCCGCGGGCACGCTGCTGGCTTTTGTGAACGACGTGGCAGCCGCTTTTCCCGACAAAACCATTTCTACCCTGGCTTATCAATACACCCGCCGGGCGCCGCGCGGCATCCGGCCCGCTCGCAATGTGAGCGTTTGCCTGTGCAGCATCGAATGCAACCGCGGGATGCCCATCGCCGAAGGATGCCCCGATTTTGCCCGCGACGTGGCCGAATGGTCGGCCCTGACCGACAACCTGATGATTTGGGACTACGTGGTGCAGTTCAGGAGTTACCTCAGCCCTTTCCCCAATTGGCATACCCTGCAACCCAATCTGCAATTGTTTCAACAACATCGGGTGCGTATGATCTTCGAACAAGGCTCGGGCAGCGACCGCAGCGAACTTTGCGACATGCGCGCCTACCTGCTGGCCAAATTGATGTGGAACCCTCAGGCCAATGTCGATTCCATTCTCAACGATTTCGGACAAGGGTATTACGGCGAAGCCTGGCCTGCCGTACGGGCTTACGTGCACGAACTGACCGAAAACATGCTCGCAGGCGACAAACAACTGACCATTTACAACATCCCGCAAAATGAGCCTTTTCTCTCCTTCGAATATTTGCCGGGATATATTTCAAGCCTCAATGCCGGGCGCGAACGGATCAAACCCGATTCAGTACTGGAAAATCACCTCGGAGAAATTTTGGTCAACGTCCTGTTCGCGATGTCCGAAAACCTCAAAAACGACAGCATTCGTTTGCCTCAAATGATGCGCGACACGGCAAATCTGGCCCATACCATGAAGGTTTTTGTCGAGGCCTGCGACAGGGTGGGATTCCGCAATCTGCACGAGAACGGTTATTCACCGCAACAATACGCCCTCGACTACATGGCGTATATCCGGAAAACGCTTGCCGTATCGGAAAGTCGCAGCGGCGCCGTCACCCTGCGCCATCCGGCCTCGCCCACCTATGCCGGCGGCCGGGCAGAAGAACTGGCCAACCGGCGCATCGGCGAAACCGACTACCGCTTCAACTGGCTGGGCTTCCAGGGGCAGGACATGGTGGCTACGGCTTCCGTGACGGGCGATTCGGTACGCATCGTACAGGTATCTTTTTTGCAGGATCAGCAGTCGTGGGTCTTTTTCCCCGAAGCAGTGCAAATCGAAATTTCTAACGACGGGGTGGACTTCCAGACGGTGCATCGGGAGCAAATTGTGTTACAACCCGACGGTAAAAAAGCCGTGCGCACGGTTGCGGTCGATCTGGGGGCGACTCGCCCGGCGCGTTTTGTGCGCGTAACGGCAATGAATGCCAAGGTATGTCCCGACTGGCATGGCTGCAACGGCAATCCGTGCTGGATTTTTGCCGACGAGATTGTGGTGCTGTAGCGCCGCTGTAGCGCCGACCTCCAGGTCGGCGAGTCTGAGGGCGGCAATAGCCCGCGATTAACAGCCATTGCCCGAATCGGCAATCAAACTGCATCCCGTCTCTGGCATTCAGGGTAATCGCGGGTTGTTTCCTCCCTCAGACTCGCCGACCAGGAGGTCGGCGCTACAGCGGCGCTACAGCAAAAAGTTAAAGTTTCTCACAACCATCCGATCTTACGCTTCGTTCGTTTAGAAACAGATACTGCCGTCCAGGCTACAGCCGCACCGACATGAGAAAGTTATACGTTGCATTTATAGCACTTTTTGCCGCCGCCACCACGCTGCGCGCCCAGGATCCCCTTTTTTCGCAGTTTTATGCGGCGCCCCTGCAACTTAATCCGGCTTTTGCCGGCAGCGCGTTTGCGCCCAGGCTCGGCGTCAATTACCGCCACCAGTGGCCTGGCTTCGACAATGCCTACCGGACCTATTCGGCCTACTACGAACAAAGTCTTGACCGGCTCAACAGCGGCATCGGTTTTTTGCTGGAGGGAGATAATGCCGGCAACGGCATTTACAAAACCACCCGTTTTTCTGCGATTTATGCCTATCAGCTCAATATTTCGGACGATCTGGCGCTTAAACTCGGCGTCGAGGCCGGCGTACATCAAACAGCGTTGAATTGGGACAAACTAACTTTTCCCGACCAGATCGACGATCTCAACGGCGTCATCAACCCCAGTGCCGAAGTGCGCCCCGACAATACCAACAAAGCCGAGCTCGACATCTCTTCAGGGCTCCTGCTGATGGGCCGAAAGTATTGGATGGGCGGGGCGCTCAAACACCTCAATACCCCCAATGAAACCTTTCTGCTGATCAATCAAAATTTGGGCCGCGGCCTGCCACTGCGCTACACCTTGCACGGCGGCGGCCTTATCGAACTCGAACCGGGCAATAAACTACGGCCTGCCTCGTTTATCTCCCCGAATTTCCTGTTCGCCACGCAAGGCCCATATCGCCAGTTAAATCTGGGCGCTTACGCCGGAGTCGGGGCAATTTTCGGCGGTGCATGGTTCCGGCATACTTTTAGCAACAGCGATGCAGTTATTTTGCTGGCTGGTTTTCGGCAGGGAATTGTCAAGTTCGGGGTCAGTTATGATATTACCGTTTCAGGACTGGCCGGACGAACTGGAGGCGCCTACGAAGTCAGTCTGGGGATTGCCCTGGATCAGGACGAAAGACTGAAAAACAGAAAAAAACAAAGCAATATCAATGATTGCCTGCGTATGTTTCAATAAAAACGACGCGACATGAAATAATCCTAAGGGCTGTTTCCAGACCGGTTCCTCTCCGGAAAGGCGAAAAAAAGTCCTTTTTATACCACCTTTCGGCCATTGCCTGCCGTACTCCTGAAAAAGACTGCCGTTAAATTTGGCAGGACAGGACGAACGGAATGTTTTCTTTGCCTTACATTTGCTGCTCAATTTTTCAAAAACTGCTTTTAATACAATGAAGAAACTGCTCATGCACGGGTTAAGCCTCCTGGCTCTGGTCATCCTGCTGGCGAGTTGCGGCTCCAAAAAAGAACGCTCCTCTACCACCGGCTGGAAATACAACGACCAGACATGGGGAGGTTTTGAAAAGATTGATTACAAAGGGCAAGCAACCGGCCCGAACCTCGTCCTGATCGAAGGCGGTACCTACACCATGGGCCTTACCGACCAGGATGTCACCTACGAGTGGAACAACGTTCCGCGTCGTGTCACCGTTTCCTCGTTCTATATGGACGAAACCGAAGTGTCGAACATCGACTATCGCGAGTACCTTTACTGGGTCGATCGCGTGTTTGGCGCTACGTATCCGGAAGTCTGGCGACGCGCCCTGCCCGATACCCTGGTCTGGCGCGAAGAACTGGCGTTCAACGAACCGCTGGTCGAAACCTACTTCCGCCACCCTGCCTACGACTTCTACCCCGTGGTAGGCGTCAACTGGCACCAGGCCAATGAGTATGCCCAATGGCGTACCGACCGCGTCAACGAAATGATCCTCATCGAGAAAGGTATCATGAACCTCGCCCCGGATCAAAAAGACGCCAACAACTTCAACACCGAAGCTTACCTCGTCGGCCAATACGAAGGCAACGTGCGTAAAAACATGCCCGACCGCCGTACCGGTGGCGAGCGCCGCGTTCGCCTTGAAGACGGTATCGTATTGCCCGCCTATCGCCTCCCGACGGAAGCCGACTGGGAATACGCAGCCCTCTCTCTCGTCGGCAACCAGGCTACCAGCAAAGACGAACTTGTTACTGACCGCCGTATCTATCCATGGGACGGCAACACGGTGCGTTACCAAAAACGCAACAAGTATCAGGGTAAAATGCTCGCCAACTTCAAGCGCAGCGGTGGTGACTACGGCGGTATGGCCGGCGCCCTCAACGACAAAGCCTTTACGCCCTCGCCCGTTACGACCAACTGGCCCAACGACTACGGTCTCTACAACATGGCCGGCAACGTAAACGAATGGACCGCCGACCTGTATCGCCCGATGACCTCGGCCGACTTGCGCGACGTAGACAACCAGGACCTCAACGCCTTCCGCGGTAACCTCTTCATGAAGAAGATCCTTGACCCGGAAACCGGCGCTCCCATCGAAAAAGACAGCCTCGGCCGTCTGCAGTACGAACAGGTAGACACCACTACCACGGCACTGCGCGACAACTACAAACGCCCCGATGCCTACAACTATCTCGACGGTGACAGAGAGTCCGAAGTAGAATACCTCTACGGAAAAAGCACCCTTATCAGCGACAAAGCGCGCGTGATCAAAGGCGGCTCCTGGGCCGACCGCGCCTACTGGCTCTCGCCCGGCGCCCGTCGCTATCTCGAAGAAGACAAATCGAGCAAAACCATCGGTTTCCGCTGCGCCATGACCCGTACGGGTAGCCCCGTGGCCAACAACGAGCCCGAAGGCAATAACTTCAAAGTCAAAGGCAAAAAGAAAAAACGCCGCTATTGATTTTGATTCCCAACCTTAAAAAAGCGGAACAGCCGATGCGCTGTTCCGCTTTTTTTGTAATAACATGTTTGATTGCCAGTTGATTCGATAAATGACAAGCGGGCTAATTTGGCTGCCCGCTCCGATTTTTACCTTAGCTTCCATGATCGCGCTGGATGAACTTTACCGGCTTTTTAAAAAGCACCCCGAAGTGTGTACCGACACACGCCGCCTGAGCCATTCCTGTCTGTTTTTTGCACTCAAAGGCGACAACTTCGACGGCAATACCTTTGCCGAAAAAGCCCTCCACGGCGGCGCGGCTTACGCTGTTGTCGACAACCCGCAATACGCCACCGACCCTCGTTGCCTGCTCGTCGACGATGTGCTCAAAACCCTGCAAGACCTCGCCCGCCTGCATCGCCAGCATTTCGACATTCCTGTCATCGGCATCGCGGGCTCCAATGGCAAAACAACCACCAAAGAACTGGTCTCAGCCGTTCTGGCCAGCCATTATCCCTGTCATTTCACCCGGGGAAACCTCAATAACCACATCGGTGTGCCCCTGACACTGCTGGCTATGCCCGACAACACGGAGGTCGCGGTCATCGAACTGGGTACTAATCACCCCGGCGAACTGGCAGAACTGTGCGAAATCGCGCTGCCCACGCATGGCCTGATCACCAATATTGGCAAGGAACACCTCGAAGGATTCGGAAGCCTCGAAGGGGTCAAAAAAGCCGAAGGCGAACTTTACCAGTTTCTCTCCCGCCGCGACGGTTGCGTATTTGTCAATCTTGAGGAGAAATACCTGAAAACCATGGCACGCCGGATAAGGAAAAAGGTGACCTATGCGCGGACGGAAAGCTTCGAACTGGCCAAAAGCAGCAACCCCATCCCGGTTCAGCTGATCGGCGAAACTCCGTTTTTGCAACTGGCTTTTCTTTCTCAACACAACGAGCCGATTCAGGTTGATACCCGAATCGTCGGGCGGTATAATTTCAACAATTTGATGACCGCCATCGCACTGGGCATTTATTTCAAAGTGCCCGATATGGCCATTAAATACGCCCTGGAAGCCTATGAACCGGCCAATAACCGTTCGCAATTGATCCGCCGCGACTCGAATACATTTTTGCTGGACGCCTATAATGCCAACCCGTCGAGTATGAAAGCGGCACTGGAGAGCTTCCGCGACACACCCGCCCGACACAAAGTCGCCATACTGGGCGACATGCTCGAACTTGGCCCCGGCGGCCCGGAAGAACACGCCGCTATGCTGCGCTTCGCTTTGCGCTGCAAACTGGACACAATCGTACTGGTGGGGCCTGTTTTTGGCCAATGCACATCAAAAGCCAGCCATCTGCACTATTTCCCCGATGCGCAATCGGCCAAAGCGTGGTTTCGGCAACAATCGTTTCAGGATACCAGTTTCCTGTTAAAAGGATCGCGCGGCATTCGCCTTGAGCAAGTCATCGAACCCTGACGATCATGGCTTTTTATCGAAAAAAAAAGATGGGCCAGCCTTCGGAAATGACGCCCGGGGAGGCGCAAAACCGCCTGGAGCACTTTTGCGCCTACCGGGAAAGAAGCCCGAAAGAAGTGCGCCGCAAAATTGCGGAACTGGGCCTGGACGAAGACGCTGCCCAGGCCTTGTACGACACATTGGAGTCGGACGGTTTTTTTCAGGAAAGCCGTTTTGCCGAAGCATTTGCGGGTGGAAAATTCCGGGCCAACCATTGGGGAAAAGTGCGTATCCGGATGGAACTCCGGCATACCCACGGCGTCCGGGCGGAGTTGATCGAAGCGGTTTTGGAACAAATGCCGGAAGAGGACTACATGGCCGCGCTTCGCCAAATACTGGCTAAAAAAATAGCGCAACTCCCGGCCGACGATCCGCTCATTCACCAAAAAGCAGCCGCCTCTGCCATACGCGCCGGCTTTGAACCCGAACTGGTATTTAAAAATTTGCCACAGTGACGCCCATTTTGGGTGTTTTGGGTTGACTTGGAAACCTGACTTTTTCAAAAAGTTGTCCAAGGCTACTTTACGCAGGGCGACTATTTTTCCGGTAATTTTACAAGACGAATTATTACCAGTCATTTATTTCAAGTCCTCCGTATTATGGCAAAAGAAAAATTTACACTCGACGACCTCAAGGTCAACAGTTTCGTTACTGCGCTGGAGCCCGGCCAGATGCAGGAAATCAAAGGCGGTACCATTATCATTAAAGGCCGCCGCTTTGTGTACACCACGCGTTGGACAACGGTCGACACGCGCGTCGAGCCACCTTCCGCAACAGGCGTCCCAGGCGGGAACAACGGTTTTTAAGCGCCGTTTTCCCGGAGCCATTTTGTACGGACTGCTTGTGCAAACGTTCGGCTGCTGAGCCGGCTTTCGAGCCAGGCGTCCAGGTCGAACGTTTGCAACATGGCTCTGACACCCGGCAGGGCCGCCAATCGCTGCACATCATCGCGTATTTGCCCGAAAATCGCTTTTTGTCCACTCGCATCGGGCGCACGCATGATTTCGGACAATCCTTGTATCAGTCGCCGCTCCACTTCGAGCAGGCGATTTTTTTTGCGCAAAAAACGCGTGGCCGAACGCATCAGCGATTCGAGCAAAACGGTGTTGCCCATTTCAAAATGCAGAATCAGGAGCAGAATGCGGGCCAGGCTCTGCAGGTCTTCCCGGCCGACCGTCCGGGGCTGGTTGAGCCATAAGTTCAGGTAACCCAACGCTTCGTCGTAAAGGCCGCAGCCGTAGCTGATAATGCTGTATTGCGCCCAAAAACTGCCGGTTTCATAGTCATGCGCGTACAGATCCGTGGATTCCGACTGGCAGCGCAGCATGGCCTCGCGCCCTTCGTCAAACTCCCCGGTGTAAATACACAGCACAAATTTGTTGGAATAGTATTGCCGGTGAATCTTCCGCCGGTCGTCTTGCGTGATGGGTTTCAAAGAGCGCAGTTTTTCCAGATTGCCGCGCACCTCGTCGTAACGGCGAAGCAGACCGCAGGACAGGATCTGGTTGCTCAGCGCGGCGATGTAATCGGCCAGGTTTTCGCGCAGGAAATGCGACTGTGATTCGAGCAACTGGATGAGTTTGTGGCCGGTCTCGTAAAACTGCTCGTTGTCGAGCGCGGCATAATGGTAGAGATTGAGCGCGCGATAATAATATACCCGCGCCCGGTGAGACGTGGCCAGGTCGGGGTCTGCGAAGGCCTCTGTGCCAATGAGTTGCCGAAGTTTCTCCAGTCGGTCTTCGCCCCTGTGCATGGCCTCGCGCCGGATGGTGGCATACACGGAAAAAAAGATCTTTCGGTACTCGGACACATTGCGCAGTTGTTCCAGCGTGCGGGTTTCTTCGTATTGGAGTTGTTCAAGCTTTTTGTGTAAAAAATCGGCGTCCATCTGCGTGTAGGCCAGTTGTTTTTCCCAACGCAGTACTTCCAACTGGTGTGCGAATGCTTCGTACTGGCGGGCAATTTTGCCCGATTTGTGCAACAACTCGCGGCAATCGTCGTAATGCCCGCGTTTGAAAAGCACGGCTACGCTTTGTAACAAGTGGTTGAGCCGAAATTCGACCGACTGCTGTTCGTCGTACGATTGAAGGCTTTTGAGCAGCAATTCGTACAAGTAGGCTTTTAATTCCGAGTACTTCTGGCTTTCGAGCGGCTGATTTTCATAAATTTTTGTCTTGAATTTCTCCTCGTCGAAGTCGTCCGTTGCGGCCATTGCTTCAAACAGGCGGATGTATTTGGTTTCCTGACCGGGTTTGCCGCGTATGTACATGCGGAAATAGCGCTTTTCCTGCGGAGAAAGCGCCCTGATCAGTCGGTGCAGTTTGTCGGAAGGGGTCTTGGCCATAGCCTGTGGGTATAATTCAGGCCGAAAATTGTCAGATTTTTATCAAAATGCCAAGTTTAATATATGGGCTGGACTCCTGACTTATGCCCAAAATTTGGTTTGGAGGCTGGCTGCTTCGGCCGGTAGTTTTGCCCTGTCAAACGGCGAAAACAAAAAGCCGCTACACAACCGGACAGACAAATATTCTCTGAACAGACAAACAACTCGCGCTATGGTACACGCTATTTCCTCCGCCGAATTTTCCGGCGCCACCCTGCCGCCGCATGAAAGCGAAATGCCTCGTATGGCCACCTTGCGCCCGGTTGCCTCTGCCAATACCCGACCGCTTCCTCCGGCCGGCAAAGCGGGAAAGATCGTCCTGCCGACCATGGAGGGTTTGTGTTTCGAAAAAGTCAAACACATCGCTTACCTGGAAGCCAACGGAAATTATACCGTCCTGCACTTCACCGACGGCCGCCAGGTGCTCGTCTGCAAAACACTGGGCGATGTGGAAAACCTGCTGCCCGGCGCGGCATTCGTCCGGATTCACCGCTCGCATACCGTGCATTTGCGGCACCTCAAAAAATATGTGCGTGGAAAGGGCGGACACGTGCTGCTTCAAAACGGCGTCACGCTGACGGTTTCCGCCGGTCAAAAGGATGACTTCATGCACGCGATCAAACATTACTACGGCTGAGCCCCAACTGCAAACCACCTTGCCGTGAACACCAGGCGTCATACCTGAAAACAAACACCCGTTCACCCCATTAACCCCCAGGCAAATAAACACATTGCAAGGGTTTGGTTTGGCGCCGGGCGCGAGAAGTCGCCGCCCGGCGCACCTTTTTTGTAGTCTTCGGGCTGCGTTTAACGCCGTTTCAAAACCGTCAGGTCGCCTTTCCGAATGTGTTTTTCCCCGTTGACCAGAAGCACTTCGATGTAATAAACGTACACGCCGACCTCTACGGCTTTCCCCCCGATTTTACCGTCCCAGCCCGACCAGGTATCAGCCGGTATGGGTTCGTCCCAGAGGTACACCTGATCGCCCCAGCGGTCGAAAATCCGGAGATTGACGAGATCGGTTACGGTAGGGCCCGCGTCGATTTGCCAAAAGTCGTTGTACCCATCGTCGTCGGGCGAAAAGACGTTGGGAATGTAAATGTCCACGTCTTTCCGAACGACGACTCTCATTTCAGCCACGGCAACACAACCGGCTGTGTCGACGATGGTAAGCGTGTACAATTGCGTGGCCTCCGGCGCCCAGGTTTGGCTCAGGCAATCGGCGCAGCTGGTATCCGGCACGGGGTTCCAGGTCAGCGAAGCCCAGGTGTCCAGATTGGTTTGGGCCGTAACGCTCAGTATTTCCCCGAGCCGGATTGTCGTGTCGGCGGGCAGGAACAACAGGGGTACAGGCGGCACGCTCAGGGTCAGGGTCGTATCGGCGCTGCATCCGTTGGCGTCCGAAACGACAATGTCGTGCGTACCGGCGCCGAGGGCCGCCAACACGCCGTTGAACAGCTGGCCGTCGATCTCAACAACGCGGGCGCCGGCGCCGCCAGCCGTCACCAGGGTGACCTCGGCTGTCGAATCGCCGCAAAAGACCGGAGCGGCTTCGGCGAATAATTGCAGGGGCAAGGGCTCCGTCACCTGCACGCTGGCTGCTGCCGTACAGCCCTTGTCGTCAGTTACCGTCAGGCCATACACGCCGGCTTCCAGATTTTCAGCAAGCGCCGTGGTTGCGCCATTTTGCCATAAATACTGATAGGGCAGTGTGCCGCCCGTTGCGTTCGCTTGGGCCGAACCGTCGGCCAGCCCATTGCAACTCACGGCAAAACCGTTGTTGTTCAATATTGCCGCCGCATCGACACTGACGCCGGCGCCGGTCAGCACCTCGCCGCTGACGACCGTCGCCTGCGGCCCTGCCGATCCGGTGATGCTGACGGTAAAGGTTCCCGCCGCAAGTCCCGTGATCAGTTCCGGCGTATTCACTGCCGCGATCTGCCCGCTTCCGCTGTTGCCCGCACCGTCGGTCCAGGTGTAATCGAAAGGCGCCTGACCGCCGGTGACCACGAGGGTTGCCGTGCCGTCGTCGACGCCCGGACAAGCCGCGGCCGCGGTATTCACGAAGGCCGAAACGGTACACAAAACCGGATCGAACAGCGTGTAGGTGACGATCACGGAGTCGCAACCGTCCGCGCCGTTGAGGGTTACGGAACTAAACCCGACCTGAGCCGGGTCGCAGGTTGTGGCATTCAGGAATGTGGAGTCGATGGCCGATGGGTCGAATACGACAGTTGTGACGACCGTAGAGTCGCATCCGAATTGATTGGGTAAAACCTGCGTAAATGTGCCCGTTTGAGCCGGGTCGCAGGTGAAATCGGTCAGGTTGGTGGTGTTCGACGGTAAAAGATCGACCACCAGAACAACCAGCGAATCGCAGCCGAACTGGTTGGGAAACACCTGCGTAAACGTACCCGCGGCATTCGGGTCGCAGGTGTTGTCGAACAAGGTGGTCGTGTCGGTGGGCAGCAGGGCAACTGTCGTAATCAGCACGGACAGGCAGCCGGACGAATTGGTAAATGTTTCCGTAAACACCCCTGTCTGCGCTGGGTCGCAGGTAGAGCCTACGGCCAGCAGGGTATCGATAAGCGCCGGGTCGAACGTGACCGTGGTTATGACCGTGGAATCGCAGCCAAACTGGTTCGGGAATACCTCTGTGAAGGTGCCGGCAGCATTCGGGTCGCAGGTCGTCTCCGACAAATTGGTGGTATTCGAAGGTAACAAACTTACAGTGGTGACCACGGTCGAATCACAACCCGACTGATTGGTAAATACCTGGGTGAAAACGCCGGTCTGACCGGGATCGCAGGTCGTAAGCGCCAGCAGGGTAGTGTCCAGGCTGTTGGGGTCGAATGTGACGGTGGTAATCACGGTGGAGTCGCAACCAAACTGATTGGTCAAAACCTGGGTAAACGTACCGGCTGCATTGGGGTCGCAGGTGCTGGCACTCAGGTTGGTCGTACTGTTGGGTAAAAGGCTGGTCGTAGTGATGACCAGCGAATCACAGCCGTCGCTGCCACTCAGCAAAAGTTGCGTGGTGCCCGTCTGATTGGGATCGCAAGTGTTGAGTGCGATCAGGGTGGTATCGATATTGGCCGGGTCGAAAAGAATGGTAGTTATTACCACCGAGTCGCACCCAAACTGGTTGGACAAGGTTTGGGTAAATGTCCCTGCGCCATTGGGATCGCAGGTTGCCCCGCTCAAATTGGTGGTATCGGTCGGCGCCAGCGTCACGGTGGTCACGACCGTGGAGTCGCAACCGAACTGGTTGGTCAAAACCTGGGTAAACGTGCCCGCCTGGTTGGGGTCGCAAGTGCTGGCGCTGAGGTTGGTGGTATTGGTGGGTAAAAGGCTGGTAGTCGTAATCACCAGTGAATCGCAGCCGTCGCTGCCGCTCAACAATAATTGCGTGGTGCCGGCCTGGTTAGGATCGCAAGTGTTGAGTGCGATCAGGGTGGTGTCGATATTGGCCGGGTCGAAAATGACCATATTGATTACCACCGAATCGCAACCGAACTGATTGCTCAAAATCTGGGTAAACGTCCCCGCGCCGTTGGGGTCGCAGGTTGCGTTGCTCAAATTGGTGGTATCGGTGGGTAAAAGGGTGGTGATGGTGGTCACCACACTGTCGCAGCCCGCCAGGTTGGTCAGGGTCACAACCGCGATGCCGGTATCTGCCGGGTTGCAGCTGCTTTGTTGAATATTGGTAATGCTGGGCTGGTTGACGGTCACTACGATAGAGTCGGTTTCCGAACAGCCTGCGGCATTGCTCACATTGACCACATAGGTTGTCGTGGCAAGCGGCGCAACGGTTATGGCCGAATCGGTGGCGCTGTTGTCCCAGACATACTGGCTGCCCCCGGAGGCCGTGAGCGTGGTGTTGTCGCCCATGCAAATGGTGTTGCCGCCCATAATGGCTGCCGTTACGCCCGGATTGACTGTCAGATCGAAGTTGACAGTTGGGCCGGTGCAGGCGCCCAGGGTGGGAGTGACGCTGATGGCGCCCGTTTGGGTGGTCGCGACATTTGCCCCGGTAAAACTGATATTGCCGCTACCCGATGTCGGCAAGCCGATTGCGGGATTCGAGTTGGTCCAGTTGAAGGTAGCGCCCGGCGAGCCATTGAAATTGACGCTTATCCCCGTGCCTGCACAGGCGCTCTGGTCGGCGGGTGTCGCCAGGGTAGGGGCGGTGACGATCGAAATCTCGAACGTATCCACCGGGCCGTTGCAGCTGCCGATCACCGGACTGACGATAATCGTACCCGTCGTGGTGGCGCCCACCGCGGCTGCGGTGAAACTGATATCACCCGAACCGGACGCCCCGAGCCCGATAGCGGGGTTCGAGTTGGTCCAGTTGAGGGTAGTGCCCGGAGAAGTGGTAAAATTGACCGCAACCGACTGGCCGCCGCAGGCCGAGAGATCGGCTTCCGGTGTGAGGCTGGGCGATGGCGCAACGGCGATATTGAACGACACCGGCGCACCGGGGCATCCGTTGGCGGTGGGCGTGACGGTCACTACCCCGGTCTCGATGGCGCTGACGTTGGCGCTGGTAAAACTGATGTTTCCGGCCCCCGAAGCCGCGAGCCCGACGGCCGTATTGGTGTTGGTCCAGTTGAATGTGGCGCCCGGTGTACCGCCGAAAATCACATCGACCTGATCGCCCGCGCAGACCGTGGCGTCGGCAGGCGGGTTGACAGTGGCGACAGGGCTGACCGTGAGGTCGAAGGTTTGGGGCGCCCCCGAACAGCCATTGGCAAAAGGCGTGACGGTGATGACGCCGGTTTGCGGACTGGCCACACTGGCGCTGGTAAAACTGATATTACCTGAACCGGAAGCCGCAAGGCCGATGGCGGGATTGTCGTTGGTCCAGTTGAACGTGGCGCCGGCGGTGCCGCTGAATGCCACGGCTACCGGGGCGCCCGCGCACACTGACTGATCGGCCGGCAGGCCGACGTCGGGCAGGGTGTCGACGGTAATGGAAAAAGTTTGCACCGGTCCGGAACAGCCATTGGCCGAAGGCGTAACCGTGACGATACTCGTTTCCGTCGAGCTGACATTGGCGCTGGTAAAACTGATATTGCCCACTCCGCCGGGATCCAGGCCGGTGTTCACATTGTTATTGGACCAGAAAAATGTAGCGCCCGGCGAGCCGTTAAAATTGACGTTGACATTAAAACCTGGACAAACGGTAACGTCTATCGGGTCGGCCACCGTGGGCGCCGGATTGACCGTGATGGAGAAGCTGACGGGAGTGCCGATACAGTTGCCGACGGAAGGTGTTGCCGTGATCGTGGCAACTTGTTGGGTGGCCGGGTTGGCAGCGGTAAAATCGATCGTCAGGCCGGTGCCCGAGGCGGGCAGGCCGATGGCCGGGTTGTTGTTCGTCCAATTGATCGTGGCGCCCGAGGTGGCGCTGAATACCACGGTGACAGCCTGTCCGCCGCAGAGGGTCAGGTTCGGCGGCGGGCTGATCGTGGGGCTGAGTGCGACCGTGATGGTAAAGGTTTGGGATACGCCCTGGCAGCCGTTGAGGAAGGGTGTGACGGTGATGGTTCCGGTGGCGGTGTTGTTGGCCGTGGTAAAATTGATGTCGCCGCTGCCGTTGGCCCCCAGGCCGATGCCCGGATTGTTGTTCGTCCAGGTGTAGCCTGCGCCGTTACCCGCCCCGGTAAAAATGACGCTGGCCGGCTGGCCGCCGCAGTAGGTCTGGTCGGCGGGGTCGTCCATGGTCGGGGTTGCCAGGATGGTGATGGTAAAGGTTTGGGGCGCGCCGTCGCAACCGTTCAGACTGGGCGTAACGGTGATATTGGCCACCTGGGTGGTTGCCGGCGTACCGGCGGTAAAAGAAATATTGCCCGTTCCGGAGTCGCTGAGTCCGATGTTCGGGTTGTCGTTGGTCCAGGAAAAAGTAGCGCCCGCTGTGCCGCTAAACGGCACGTTCACCTGTGCGCCGCCGCAGAACAGTACATTGAAAACCTGGTTGATCGTCGGGCTGGGGGTTACCGTTATGGTAAAGTTCTGGGCGGTGCCGGTACAGCCGTTCAGGGTAGGAATGACGTTGATGGTGCCCGTTTGGGTAGTTGCAACGTTATTGGCGGTAAAGCTGATGTCGCCGCTGCCGCTGCCGGCCAGCCCGATACTGGTATTGGTGTTGGTCCAGGTAAAAAGCGCGCCGCTGTTTGGGCTGTTGAAGGCTACGTCCACCGGTTCGCCGCCGCATACGGTCAGGTTGGCCGGGTCGTCGACCGTGGGGCGCGGATTGATCGTAATGGTAAAAGTGCGGGCCAGGCCGGCGCAGGCGCCCAGGGTCGGTACCACGGTGATGGTGGCGACCTGCTGATCGGTGGGGTTGGCGCTGGTAAAACTGATATTTCCGGTGCCCATGGCGCCCAGCCCGATCGCGGTATTGTCGTTGGTCCAGGCATAAACGGTACCGGGTAATCCACCGCTGAAATTGACCGACACGGGCGCGCCGCCGCATACGGTTACGTCGACGGGCTGGTTCATGTTCGGCACGGGCCCGACGGAGATGGTAAAGGTTTGGGGCGAGCCGGGACAGCCGTTTTCGGTGGCGGTGACGGTGATCGTGGCGTTCTGGTTGGTCGCGACATTGGCTGCCGTAAAGCTAATGTCGCCACTGCCCGAGGCGCTCAGGCCGATATTGGTATTCGAGTTGGTCCAGTTGTAGGTTGGGCTGTTGCCGTTGTTGCTTGAAAAGATGACCTCTACGGGATCGCCGGCGCAGGCCGTCATGTTGGGCGGGTCAATGACCTGCGGGCGCGGATTGATCGTAATGGTAAAAGTCACCGGCGTGCCCATACACATGCCCTGCGTCGGGGTGACGGTGATCGTGGCGGTTTCGGTCATCGAGACGTTGGCCGCCGGGAAGGAAAAGTTGCCGATGCCGGAGGAAGTCAACCCGATGGCGGTATTGTCGTTGGTCCACGACAGGGTAGCGCCCGGGCTGCCGGTGAGGGTTACGCTGACGTTGGTACCGGCGCAGGCGGTCACGTCGTTGGGCTGGTTGGCAGTCGGGCCCGGGGTAATGGTAATGGTAAATTGCTCCTGATCCGAACAACCGACGGGGCCAATCTGGGCGTAGGCATAAAGGGTGGTCGTGGTCGTGATTTCGTCGCCGGGGTTGTATTGGGTACCGGTGCCGTTGGTGCCTGTAAAATAGGCCGTATTGGCCGGCAGGTTGGTACCCGTGATGGCCGGCAGGATATAAGAGCCGCAGGTGCTGACGTTGGCGATCGGGTTGATTACCGGCGGCGGCGGGGCGGGCGATACGGGCGGCACGAAGCAACCGGCATTGCCGTAGGAGCCGGTTCCGCCGTTGGCCAGTGGCAGGAAATAGGCGCCGTTGCCGCCGGTGCTGCTGGCAAGGTTGTAAGTGATCGTTTGGTTGCAGCTGCCGTTGATGGAAAAAACCGTCGTACGGGTACCTCCTCCGGGCCCGTTGGAGAAGCCGCCGGCGCTGCGGGTGCAGGAGCTGGCCACGACGTACACGCACTGGCCGGCGCCGCAAAGCGCGGTGGCGTTGTACAGGTTGTTGGCCGCGCCGGTACTGTTTTGAAAGATAACGATCGAGTTGGCCGGTATATCGACGCCGTCGCCCACCGCAATCACATTGCTGCAGCCGGTAAACGAGCCGGCATTGCCGGTCGAAATACCGCAGGGCGTACCCGGCGGAACGTTGTTGTTGTCGGTGTTGACGTCGTTGTTTTCCGGCCCGATGATATTGTTGTTGATGTCATAATCCAGCTGAATATCGGACGTGTTGAACCCTCCGCCGGAATTGATCACAATAAATTCATTGAGAAATTCGGTGCCGCAGGCGTCGATCATGACGGCCTCCACGGTAGGGCATTGAGCCTGTACCTGTGCAGCGCCCCAAAGGACCGACAGCAGGGCGTAGAAGAATTTGAAAGTGGTGCGGAAACAAAGAGCGGCAGAATGTTGCATAGCAGGTAACAGTGAAGGAACGGTGATCTTCATCTGGCGCATAAATAAATGGTGGTTAACGACACACGGGAAACAGCAGGGAATAAATGCAAAAGCAGCGGCCGGGCGGAAAGATTATACTGAAAACGGACGCAAAGGTAGCGCCCCGTACCCAGATAAATGGGGCGTTCGTAGTTAATTAACCCTCGCTTTACAGCGCTTTTTGCGAAACAAAAGATACAATTTCTCGCCTTTCCGCTGCGGGTCGACGCTTTGACCGTACTTTTGCCGCCCAATTTTTACCGCAACCGACGATGCTCGACAAACTGCAAGCCATCCGCGATAAATACGTTCACCTCGAAGAACAACTGGCCGATCCGGGGACCATCGGCGATATGGAGCGCTGGAAAAAAATCAACAAAGAGTACAAAAATCTCCAGCCGCTCGTCGAAACCTTCGACCAGTACCACAAAATCGCAACCGGCCTCGAAGGCGCCCGCGAAATGCTCGCCGCCGAAACCGACCCCGACATGCGCGACATGGCCCGTGAAGAGATCGACGCCCTCCAGCCCCAACTCGACGCCCTCGAAGAACAACTCAAAACCCTGCTGACCCCGCGCGACCCGGAAGATGAAAAAGACGTGATCTTTGAAATCCGCTCCGGCACCGGCGGCGATGAGGCGGCGCTATTTGCCGGCGACCTGTACCGCATGTACACCAAGTATTTTCAGACCAAAGACTGGGACGTGGAAGTGCTCGATGAAAGTCCGGGCACCGTGGGCGGCTATGCCAAGATCGTACTCGACGTGTCGGGCGACAATGTGTACCGGTTTTTAAAGTTCGAATCGGGCGCCCACCGCGTGCAGCGCATCCCCGAAACCGAGGCCAAAGGCCGTGTACATACCTCCGCCGCTACCGTGGCCGTGTTGCCCAAAATGGAAGCCGAAGACTATGATATCCGCAAGGAAGACATTCGCACCGACGTGTTCCGCGCCAGCGGCGCCGGCGGTCAGCACGTCAACCGGACCGAATCGGGCGTGCGTTTTACCCACTTGCCCACCGGCATTGTGGCGGAAAGTACCGAAAGCCGCTCGCAGCACAAAAACCGCGAGATTGCCATGGGCCGCCTCGTGCAGCAAATCCGCGATGCTCAAATACAGCAACAGGCTTCCGCATTGGCCTCTCAGCGCCGCAGCCTCGTGGGCTCGGGCGACCGTTCGGAAAAGATACGAACTTATAACTGGCCGCAAAACCGCGTGACCGACCATCGCCTCGAAGGCGACAACAAAAATTTTAACCTGGATAAAATAATTGAAGGCGAGCTCGACGAACTGATCGAGGCGCTCACCATCGCCGACAATGCGGCGAAACTGCAGGCTGAGACAGCACAGTAATTATACCCTGGCTTCTTCCTTGTCCTTGGTTTCTTCCGATTCGTCCGACGATTCCTCGTCCGCGGTATTCGAAATGTCCGGTTCCGCCAGAGCGGCGTGTTCGGCGTCCATGGGTTCCGTACCGGGAATCACCGCCAGTTCTTCGCCCTCGGGCGTTTTGGGGCTGAGTTCGGAGTGGAAAAATTGCCGCTGGAACAGGAGGATGCAGATGACGCCCAGCGAGATGGAAGCGTCGGCGATATTGAAGATCGGACTGAAAAAGAGGAAATCTTCCCCGCCTAAAAACGGCACCCATTCCGGAATGGCAATCCATTTGATGGGGAAATAAAGCATATCGACCACCTTGCCGTGCAAAAAAGTACCGTAGCCCTCGCCAATGGGCACCATTTGGGCCAGGCCGCCGTGGTAGGGCGATTCGGTAAAGATCAGGCCGTAAAAAGCGCTGTCGATGATGTTGCCCAGGGCGCCGGCGGTGATCAGGCCGATGCTGTAAATAAAGCCCGCCGGTGCACCGACCCGCAGCAGGGTACGGATATACCAAATCAGGCCGGCCACCATCAGGATGCGGAAAGTGCTGAGCAGCAACTTGCCGTATTCCCAGTCGAAAATGATACCGAAGGCCATGCCCTCGTTTTCGACGAAGTGCAGTTTGGCCCAGTTCAGGCCAAACATGGGCACATCCTGGTTGTATTCAAAAGTGGTTTTGATATAAATTTTAAGGGCCTGGTCGATCACCAGTACCGCGAGAATGATCAGCGTGACGATATACGAGCGTTTCAACGTCGGGCAGTGTTTTGTGCAAAAAAATCAGGCAAAGAAACGGCGATTTGGGGAGAAAGTTGTCAGCGGCGGCCGTCGAGTTGGCGCAACAGCCAGTCGCGCTCCATGAGCGGGTTGGTTTCGACGACAAGTGTGCGGAGCCTTTCAGTCTGGGTTTTTGAATATGGATTCATGTGCAGGAGTTTTTTCATGATGCTGATGAGGTTTTTGTAGGCTGTTTTCCGGTGGGTGTCGAGGGCTTCCTTGCGTTGCAGGTAAATGCGCATGCTTTCGAGCAAGGATTCGAAAGCGTCGAATTCGCCCTGTTCGTAGTAAATTTTCAACAACATGGTTTTGGCGATGATATTCAGCAGCATGTCGTCGTATTCAAACTGAATGAGCAGCCGCTGGGCCATGTCATAGTCGCCTTTT
>JADZFP010000018.1 GCA_020849825.1 Saprospiraceae bacterium | reverse complement strand
CTGCTCAACCAGGCTTGTTCCGTACCGGTTAGTTGTGCTTGCGCTACCGATACTTCCGAAAGTAAGACGGGATTTTGCCCGTTTAGCCTTGAGATCAGGGTTAACAAAAGCAAACTAATCGTACTAGTTAAAATCCGTAGATACTTTCCGGGTTGAAAGTGGGGGGGCAAAAAATGAAAGGTGTGGCATGATGAATGATTTAAAGTAAAAACTTAAGTTTATTGCGCAATATGATGATTCATACAACAAAAATAACGAAATCGCCAGAAAAGTCAAATTAAATACAAAGCAATGGGTTTGATTCAAGTGAAGTAAAAAAATGTTTGGGAAAAGCGAGATTCTTCGCCCTGCAACCCGACAATACCGGGTAATCATACCGCCGCGAACCATCTCCGGGGGGCTTTGTTGGATGGGTAATCCGTCGCCGATTGGCAAAACCGCCCGGTCAAGGCAACCCATGTCCGTGCATTCGCGCCAACTCCCCGACCTTTGTCACCTAATTGTTTCGACCATGAAAATTCGGCTCCTCCTTCTGTTTGTCCTTTTTGCCGCTGCCGCCACGGCGCAAAACACCTTTACCTTCCAGCGTACGCTCAACTGGTCGGCCGCGCCGCAGATCGTGTACACTTCCGATGGCAGCCCCGTCGAGCTCTGGAGTTTCGAGGGATGCAGCCGGGGCGATGCCGCGCCGGCCCTGCCGCTGTTTTCCGAGCGTTTTGCTCTCGGCGGCCGTTCCACGCTGGCCGTGGAGATCAATTCCGTGCAATGGGAGCCAATAGCCAAAAAACCTTCGGCCGACGATGCCGCCCTGGGCAACGACCTGATCGTCAGCGCCAGTGTGGAGCAGGAGCGCGACCGCTTTTTCGGCCGGATCAAGTTCCTGCCCCTGCGCCGCACCGGCAACGGATACGAACGCGCCGTGTCGTTCAGCATCACCGTGCGGGCCACGCCCGCCTCACCCGCGGCCAGCGAACGCACCGGGCCCTTCACTACCCTCTCCGTGCTGAGCGACGGCGAGATCTGGAAGTTCGGCGTAGCCAATTCGGGCGTGTACCGGCTTGATTACAACTACCTCAAAAACGAACTGGGCATCAGCAATCTCGACAATATCGATCCGCGCCGTATCCGCATCTTCGGCAACGGCGGCTTTATGCTGCCCGAACGCACCGACGACGTGCGCACCGACGATCTGATGGAAAATGCCATCTTTATTTCGGGCGAACAGGACGGCAAATTCGACGCCGGCGATTACATCCTGTTCTACGCCACGGGGCCTTATCCCATGATCTACCGCCCGGGCGCCACCGACCCCGAACTCACCATTCGCCAGCACCTGTACGACCGCCATGCCTGGTATTTTATCAAAATCGGCGATGCCCAGGGGCTCCGCATCAGCGAACAGGCCAGTCAGCCGGCGGCTTACGTGACAACTTCTTTCGACGACATTGGCCGGATCGAGGAAGACAAGGTCAACCTGCTCGATTTCTCCACTTCGGCCCAGGGCTCGGGCAAACGCTGGTTTGGCGATTACTTTTACCAAACCCGTCAGCGCGATTATTCCCTCAATTTCCCCAACCTCGTGCCAGGCTCTGCGGCCCGCGTCCGCGCCGATTTTGCCGCCCGCTGCGGAACCCAGACGCTGGTGCGCCTGATCGCCGACGGCACGACTTTTTCCAGAAACCTCAATGCCGTCACCATCAGCAACAACGACGCGGCGTTCGCCTCGGGCGGCGCCATGAGCGGTAGTTTCAACCCCGACGGCGATTTGGTCAACCTGAAAATCGATTTTCCCAACGTCTCCGAAACCAGCGAAGGCTGGCTCGATTTTATCGAAGTCAATGCCCGCCGTAAACTGATTATGACCGGCAATGCCATGAGTTTCCGCGATTTGCAGACGTTGACACAGGACGCGGCGACGTTCCGGCTCGAATTCAGCGGCAGCGCCCCGCAAATCTGGGACGTCAGCTCGCCGCTCAGTCCGGCCCGCCAACAAACCAGCGTGTCGGGCGGCGCCCTCGAATTCGGGGCGACTACCCTCGGCGTATTGAAAAATTTCTACGCATTTTACGACAACAGCAGCCTGCCCAAACCCGAGGCCAAAGTGGGCAAAATTGCCAACCAGAACCTGCACGGCATCGGCGACGTACACATGGCCATCATTTACCACGCCGATTTCCAGTCGGCCGCCCAACAACTGGCCGAACACCGCCGCACGTACAGCGGCCTCGACGTCGTACTGGTGGATGTAAACCAACTGTACAACGAGTTTTCCTCCGGCGCCAAAGATCCCACCGCCATCCGCGACTTCGCCCGTATGCTGCTCGAACGCGGCCCCAACAAATTCGACTACCTCCTGCTCTTCGGCGACGGCTCCTTCGACCCGAAAAACAACAGCGGCAGCGAGGACAACCTGGATTTTATCCCGGTTTTTGAAACCGCCGAATCGTTCCACCCCATTTATTCCCACCCCTCCGACGACTATTTCGCCCTGCTCAGCCCCGGTGAAGGCGGCGCCCTCGACGGCGCCCTCGACATCGCCGTGGGCCGCATCACGCCGGAGTCGCCCGACGAGGCCCAGGCCATCGTCGACAAGATCGTCGACTACGACCAGAACCCGAGTAACCTCGGCGACTGGCACTTGCGCCTGCTCTACTTAGCCGACGACCAGGACGGCAACGCCCACGTGAAGCAGGCCGATAAACTGGCCACTGCCGCCGGCGATACGGAGCGTTTTTTCAACCTCGAAAAAGTGTACTTCGACGCCTACCAGCAAATTGCCACCTCGGGCGGCCAGCGCTTCCCCGACGCCAAGGCAGCCATCAACTCCAATATTTTCAAAGGTGCGCTCATCACCCAGTACATCGGCCACGGCGGCCCCCGCGGCTGGGCACAGGAGCGCGTGGTCGACAACAACGACATTGCCGGCTGGGATAATCCCAACCGCTATCCGCTGATCATCACCGCGACCTGCACCTTTGGCGGCTACGACGATTACACCACGCTCAGCGGCGGCGAACAGGCCCTGCTGAAAGTCAAAAGCGGCGCCATCGGCCTGTTCACGACCGTGCGCCCGGTGTTCATCGACGGCAACAACAAACTGACCGACGGTGTGCAAAGCGTTATTTTTCAAAAAGTAAACGGGAAATACCGCGCCATCGGCGACATCCTCAAAGACGGTAAAAACACCCTCTCGGGCGGCAACGAAGACAATGCGCGCCGCTTTACCCTGCTCGGCGATCCGGCCATGTTCCTCGCCCTGCCCGAATACCGCGTGTCTACCGATTCCATCAACGGCAAAGTGTACGACACCGCCAACCCCGACACCCTGCGCGCCCTGATGCCCGTCGAACTCAAAGGCTCGGTAAGCGATACCCTCGGCAACCTGTTGAGCAATTTCAACGGCAAGGTATTCGTCACCATCTTCGACAAAGCCCAGACCCTGCAAACCCTTTCGCAGGATACAGACAGCCCCGTGTTCAATTTTTCCGTGCAGCGCAACGTCATTTTCAAAGGCAGCGCCACCGTGAGCAACGGGCATTTCAAGGTCAATTTTATCGTGCCCAAAGACATCAACTACCCCTACGGTTTTGGCAAAATCAGCTACTACGCCGAAAACGGCACCCCGCTCGACGCCGCCGGCGCCGATGAAAAATTTGTGATCGGCGGCAACGCCAACCAGATCAAGGACGACACCCCGCCCATCATTCAGGTGTTCCTCAATACCGACGCCTTCGTCACGGGCGGCATCACCGACGCCAACCCCAAAGTGCTCGTCAAATGCGCCGACGACTACGGCATGAACGTGAGCGGTACCAGTCTGGGCCACGACCTCACCGTGGTGCTCGACGATAACGTGCAGGAAACCATCATTCTCAACGACTTTTACGAAAGCGAACTCAATGATTTCCGCCGCGGCCAGGCGCTATATCCCCTGCGCAACCTCGCCGCGGGCCGCCACACCCTCAAAGCCAAAGGCTGGGACATCGCCAACAACCCCGGCGAAGGCATGACCGAGTTTGTGGTGGCCGAAGACGGCAAAGCCGCCCTCGATCACGTGCTGAACTACCCCAACCCGTTCACGACCAACACCTATTTCCAGTTTGAGCACAACCTCGCCGGCCAAATACTCGACGTGCAGATCAGTATTTTCTCCGTTTCGGGCCGCCTCGTCAAAACCATCCTGCACAGCGCCCCGGCCGACGGTTACCGCGTCACCGACATCCAGTGGGACGGCAAGGACGAATACGGCGACCAGCTGGCCCGCGGCGTGTACGTGTACCGCGTCAAAGTGCGCGGCACCGACGCCGGCGGCAATGCGGTGACGGCCGAGAGCGATTT
>JADZFP010000017.1 GCA_020849825.1 Saprospiraceae bacterium | reverse complement strand
TCTTCCGCTTTTATGCCGACGAACCCGGTATCAATGTCGGGCTGCGCGCCAAATGGACATTTGGCTAAATCACCTTTATTTCAACATCTACATCATTAACCATTAAATTCAATTGCCTGATTATGAAAAAGATGATGCTGAAACTCTCTTTTTTTACCCTGCTTCTCACTTTGGTATTCGCTGCCTGTAAAAAAGACAAGAAAGAAACCGAACAGGAAAATATTACCACTGTCGTAGTGCACCTGACGGCCACAGACGGCTCGCTGGATCAGGAGTTCGAGTGGAACGATGCCGACGGCCCCGGGGGCAATGCGCCGGATATTCAAACGATCGCACTGGCCGCCGGGAAAACATACACTTGCCATCTGCATGTGTACGACCGCAGTCAGTCGCCTGCCGAGGATATTACCGAGGAAATCGAAGCGGAGAGCGCAGCGCATTTGTTTGTCTTTTCCGTCTCAACAGCCAACCTGCAAATCGCCGATGCCGATACCGATGACAATGGCAAACCCTTCCGCCTTGAAACAACCTGGACGAGCGGCGCAGCTTCGTCGGGTTCCGTCAACATCGTGCTGAAACACGAACCCGACAAATCTGCCGCCGACCCGAATGCAACGGGAGAGACGGATTTCGACGTGACGTTCCCGGTGACGATTCAGTAAAAAAACAAAAGGGGCACAAGCGCTCCCTTCGAAATGATTTGGTTTAATAATGAATGTTCCGGAGATGTTGAAAAAATATCTCCGGACACTTTTTGAACGAAATCCAATTCGTTCAAGAGAAAGATGTAAAGCGAAATTTTGAAAAGCATCCGTGAATGTTGGAACAACGTTCGCGGATTTTTTATTCAAATCGCATATACAACACCCGCACGGCATTCAAAATAGCCAACAGGGCCACGCCGACATCGGCGATGACGGCTTCCCACATCGATGCCAGGCCGCCGGCGCCGAGCGCCAGTACGAGTACTTTCACCCCGAATGCCAGTGAAATATTCTGCCAGACTACCACACGGGTAGCCCGGCTGATGCGCATGGCGGTGGCGATCCGGGAGGGCTGGTCGGTTTGAATAACGACGTCGGCGATTTCGATTGCTGCGTCGGAGCCAAGCCCTCCCATGGCGATGCCTATGTCGGCACGGGCTATCGAAGGTGCGTCGTTGAGGCCATCGCCGGCAAAGGCTACGACCAGGCTCGGGTCTTTTTTCAGTTCTTCGATCCTGCGCACCTTGTCTTCGGGCAGGAGCGCTCCGCGGGCTTCATCGAGAGAGAGCGCCTGACCTGCTTGTGCAGCGATTTCGGGCCGGTCGCCCGACAGCAGAATAATACGCCCTATGCCTGCCTTGCGTAGTCGCCGGACGGCCTCCGCTGCATCGGGCTTCAGGGTGTCGGCCACGGTGAAGAAACCGGCGTAGTGGCCGTCGATGGCAACGTACACGCGTACGCCATCGTCGGGCGACAGGGGCGGCAGTTGGCCGGTTATCCAAAATTTGTGCAGCGCGGCCATATTGCCTGCCAGTATCCTTCTGCCGTCTACCAGGCCGTGTATACCAAGTCCGGCGAGTTCCTCCACGTGTGTCGGCGTCGATAATGGGATGTTTTTCTCACGGGCAAACGCCACTATGGCCCTGGCAATGGGGTGGTTGGAAGCGCTTTCCAACGCGGCCACCCATTGCAGCAGCAGTTCGGGAGAAATACCGGGCATGGCAACTTCCAGTTGCCCGACCGAAAATTTGCCCTGCGTCAAAGTGCCTGTTTTGTCGATGGCCAGCGTGTTTATCCGGCTCATTTTATCCAGAAAATTGGCGCCTTTAAACAAAATACCGTGCCGTGAAGCGGCGCCGATGCCGCCGAAATACCCCAGCGGAATGGAAATCATCAGGGCGCAGGGGCAGGCAATGACGAGAAAAACAAGGGCCCTGTACAGCCAGTCTTTCCATACATACGGCTCGACAAAAAGCGAGGGCGCCAGGAGAATCAACAGCGCCAGGGCACAGACGATGGGTGTGTACACCTTTGCAAAACGACTGATAAACTGTTCTGTCGGCGCTTTGCGGCGTGTCGCGTCCTGTACCATGTAAAGGATACGGGCCAGGGCGCTTTCCTTGTAGGTTTTGGTGGTGCGCAACTCGACCATTTTGTTGAGTGCAATGCTGCCGGCCAGTACCGTTTCGCCCGGCGCCACGGTTTGGGGCCTGCTTTCGCCGGTAAGGGCCGTCATATCGAAATCGGCGGCACCGTCGCCCAATAAAACACCGTCGAGGGCAGTGCGCTCGCCGGGAAGAAGGCGTATGGTGGTGCCGACGGGCACCAGTTGAGGCAGGCTCAATCGATAGCGCCCGGGCGCTATCACTTTCACCCGGTTGGGGCGTACGTCCAAAAGCGCCGAAATATTGCGTTTGGCGCGCAGGACGGCCGTGTGCTGAATCGACTCGCCAAGCGCATAAAACAACATCACGGCAATTGCCTCGGGATATAGTTTCAGGTAAAATGCCCCGCCGGTGGCAAGCGCCATCAACATGAATTCATTGAAATAATTTCCCAGGCGCATAAGACCCCAGGCTTTCGCCAATACCTTCCGGGCCACCACCCAGTAAGCTGCCGTGTACCACAAAAAACGCGGCAACCAATGGTCCCACCAACCCGACGGCGCCTTGTCGTACGAAATAGCCAACAGCAACATTGTGCCGGAAACCAGCGCCGGCAACCAGGTCAGCCAGGTCGGCTCGGATAGCGCAACGGGGCCGCGACCGTAGTTGCGCGTTTCAGGACAACACTCATGAGACATATCGTATCCTGTTTGCATTGCAAGAATAATCTCTTACAAAGAAAAAGATTTAAAATTAAAATTGAGGCTTGTCTGGCAAGTATTTTTTATAAACCTTTGTAAATAAATTTAGGTTAACCTAAAAATTATTTGCAAATGAAACAAACTCTGGTCGTTTTCCTGATAATCACCGCGTTACAGTCCGTTTTGTTGGCTCAAAATGCCGAATTGCGCGGAACAATTACAGATGCCCAGTCGGCCGAACCCCTGGCTTATGCCACTGTAAAAATGGAGCCTGGCGGCGCCGGCGCATTGACGGACACCTTCGGGCGCTTCGTTTTGCCCCTTCCTGCGCGTGGCGTCGTGCGGCTTCGGGTGAGTCTGGTCGGTTATGCCGCGCAGGAGTTGCCCGTGCCGGAAGGTACGACCGCGGTGCAGTTGCGGCTCGAATCTCTGACCGGCGGTTTGCGGGAAGTGGTGGTGAGCGGCACCCTCAAGCCGGTGAGCCGCTCGGAGAGTCCGGTACCGGTAGAAGTGTTTACGCCGCGTTTTTTTCGCGCCAACCCGACGCCCAGTTTGTTCGACGGCTTGAACATCGTCAATGGCGTGCAGCCACAGGTCAATTGCAACGTATGCGCAACCGGCGACATTCACATCAACGGCCTGGAAGGGCCTTACACCATGGTGCTGATCGACGGCATGCCGATCGTATCGTCGCTTTCGACGGTGTATGGCCTGCAAGGCATACCGAACAGTCTGGTCGAACGCCTCGAAGTGGTCAAAGGCCCGGCGTCGACCCTGTATGGTTCGGAGGCGGTGGCCGGACTGGTCAACGTCATCACCAAAGACCCGCGCACAGCGCCCCGCCTGAGCGCCGATGTGCTGGTGAGCGGCCATGGCGAAACGTCGGCCGATCTGGCGGGGAGCTTCCGTCGCGGCCGGATGAGTGCCTTGCTGGCAGCCAACGGCTTTTATTTTCAGCAACGGCGCGACGTGAACGGCGATAATTTCACCGACCTGACTTTGCAAAAAAGGGCATCCTTGTTTGGGAAAATGGCTTTTGAGCAGCCTGGCAACCGGATTGCAACACTGGCACTACGCTACGTTTGGGAAGACCGTTTCGGCGGAGAAATGCAGTGGACGCCCCGGTGGTACGGCTCCGACAGCATCTACGGAGAAGCCATTCGCACCAACCGGGCCGAGCTGATCGGCGCCTGGCCCTTGCCGCTGCGCGAACGGATGACCCTGTCTTATTCCTGGAATCTGCACGACCAGCGCTCCATCTATGGCATTACTCCGTACAACGGCCGTCAGCAAGTCGCGTTTGCACAATTGAACTGGGATAAATCGTTCGGCAAACGCCACAATGCCCTGCTGGGTCTGGCCACCCGCTACACCTGGCTCGACGACGATACGCCGGTGACCCGTTCGCCCGAAACCGGCGCCAACGCCCCTGCCGTCAGCTGGTTGCCAGGGTTGTTTGTACAGGATGATATCCGGTTTTCCGACCGGCAGCGTTTGTTGCTGGGCTTGCGCTACGACTGGAATTCGGCGCACGGGTCGGTTTTTTCGCCCCGCGCCAACTGGAAATGGACGCCCAGTACGACCCATACTTTCCGCCTGTCGGTGGGCAACGGGTACCGGGTTGCCAATATCTTTAGCGAAGACCACGCCGCCCTGAC
>JADZFP010000016.1 GCA_020849825.1 Saprospiraceae bacterium | reverse complement strand
CCGGATTATTTATACCGCAACAATGTCATTCGACGTCACTATTCCCGTGCTCAACGAATCCGAAACCCTGGTCCGCCAGGTACGGATCCTGCACGCCTTCCTGTGCAAACATTTTCCCGACCGACAGCAATGGCGCATCGTGATTGCCGACAACGGCAGCACCGACGGGACGCCGGAAATCGCTGCCCAACTGGCCGATGAACTCCCCGAAGTGCAACTCGTGCGGGTGCCGGAAAAAGGCGTCGGACTGGCGCTGAAAACCAGCTGGAGCCAAAGCCGGGCCGATATCGTCGGGTATATGGACCTCGATCTGGCCACCGATTTGTCGCATTTTATCCAGGCTTACAACGCCCTCAACACCGAGGGTTTCGAACTGGTGTACGGCACACGCCTGCATCGCAAGTCGAAAGTCATGGGCCGCACCCTGAAAAGGGAATTCACCTCGAGGGTTTTCAACCTGATGGTCCGGTTTGTACTGGGCACCCGTTTTTCCGACGGCATGTGCGGCTTCAAATGGCTGCGCCGCGAGCACGTGGCGCCACTCATAGCCGGGGGCGCTGTGTCGAACGGCTGGTTTTTCAGCACCGAATTGCTGGCCGTAGCCGAGTGGAAAGGACTGAATATCTGTGAGTTGCCCGTTCGCTGGACCGACGATGCCGCCAACAGCAAGGTCAATATTCCGCGACTGGCCAAACAGTACATCCAGGCCATGCTGGTGTTGAAAAAACGCAAACCCCGCTGACATGCGCTCGCTGCCCTCCCTGATTCTCGGCACTGCCCAATGGGGCTGGACCGTCGACCGACAAACGGCATTTCAACTGCTCGACGCCTGGCTGAAAGCGGGCTTCGCTGAAATCGACGCCGCGACCAATTACCCCATCAATAAAAACCCGGCTGACTTCCGCGCCGCCGAAAACATCCTGGAAGAATACATCCGGGCACACGGCCTGCAACAACTGGCCGTAACCATGAAAATCGGCAGCCTCGACAACCTGCGTTCGCCCGACGCCAACCTGTCGCCCTCCTTCGTGCTCATGATGGCCGAAGAATATCGCCGGCTCCTGGGCAGCAACCTGCGCGGACTGATGGTACACTGGGACAATCGCGAGGACCAAAACGCCATTCGGGCCACGCTGAATGCCCTGGCCATTTGTCGGGAGGAGTTCGGCTTGCAGCCCGGATTGTCGGGTATCGTGCGGCCCGACCTTTATGCGGCGGCCAATACCGAGCTGGCGCTTGGGTTCGACATTGAGATCAAACACCACATTTTCCACAGCGATTACGAACGCTACCGACTTTTCCACGGCGGTGCGCACCGTTTTCTGGCCTACGGACTCAACGCCGGGGGCGTCAAACTCGAAGGCCCCTACCCTGCTGCCAGCACCTTGCTGGCCCGGGGCGGCGACCCTGAAAAACTCGCCGGCCAACTCGAACGCCTGCGCGCCCTGCTGCCGCAACTCAACACGGCATTCGTGCGACCGCCCATGCGCACCATGAACCACGTCGGGCTCGTCAACGCGGCACTGCATCCCGGTATCGGGGGCATCATTCTGGGTGTATCGACCCCTGCCCAATTGAAAGAGACGCTCGACTATTGGCGCAATCTGGAAGCATTTGAATACGACGATGCCTGGCGGGCCTTTGAGGCGTTCAGAACAGCCTGAGACAAGTATTTCCTACTGCCACTGCCAGCCCACACGCAGGTCGAACAGCTCCGCCACATGTCGGTGCGCTTTGAGCGTCGCTCCGAGTTGCAGGCTCGGGCCGAAAGAATACGACAGTCCGTAGCGCTGATACACATCGTCGCCCCGGCGAAAAGGACGGTAGAGGTAAATACCCAGATGGGTGGTAAACCGGAAGTGACCGGCCGACAAATCATGCCCCACCAAAATCCCCCCTTTGAAAGCGCTTTTCCGGCTGCCCGAGGCATCGAGCACGGCGCGGGTCCAGCCGTCGTGCACCCATTCGGTACCCGCTGCCAGAGCGCTGAGCCGTCCTACGCGCCGGGCGCCGACGAGCGCCCCGCCCAGGAGCCAGCGCGGCGAATCGACCCGGATGCCGCTGGCCGCATCCTCGGTTTTTACTGACACTACCGCCTGCACATAATAGTAATAAGGCGGCAAACTGCGCCAGTCGAAACCCTCGCACGCCCGGCGCAGCGACATCGGCCGCGGGCTGTACGTGGCGCCCGCGCTGAACGTGGGAAAATTGATGCCCTTGTTGGGATTTTTCATGCCTCCGTTGGAAATGTGGTTGTAATGAAAGCCCAAAGCGGCGTGCCAGTGCGGATTGATCTTCACCTGTGCCTGGGCGCCGGCCAGGGCCAGCATGCTTATCGGCGAGCTGAAAAACAGGTTGGAGGGGTTGGTTTGTGGGTCGTACACCCGGTTGAGATACACCAGACCAAGCCCCAGATGAAACGAGCCAAACACTCTTTTTTCCGGAAAAATCAACGGTTCGACATAAGGCGTGACGGCAAATGCCTCGCCCAACACCTCCGGACGGTCAAAATTGAAATACTGAAACAACAGGCCGCGTTTGGCGGCAATGCCCGGCGACAAACCCGTACGCGGCGGCCGCGCCAGCCATTGCAGGTTGAATTCCAGTCCGAAAGGGTGCGAATCGGATACCCCGGCGATGTCTTTGGAATGTGGAATAATAAAGCCGCGGTGCAGCCGGGCGCCGAAAAAAGGTGACTGTGCCCGTGACGCTGCGCCTGTCAGGCAAAAAACAAGAAGCGGAAGACTGAATAAGATACTTTTCATCTTGTTCGGGTTGAAAGATAGCGCAGGTGTAAGTTTGCCCAATGGAACAAACAAATACTGCCCATGAAAATACAAATGATCTGCTGGTTGTTCAGCCTTCTTCTTTTACCCTTGTCATTGTCGGCACAGGAGTTGGATGCCGCGAATTCATACTGGTACCGTGATTCGTTGGAAAAACACAAAGCCCTGGAATTCAAATACCGCCCGCACCGTTGCATCAACCGCAACGGCAAATACGGCTGGGCCGTCAAAAACCATAAAATGCTCATTCCGTGCCGGTTCGAATACCTTTCGCCCCGGTTTTCGCCACTGATGCCCGCGGCGCAAGGGTCACGGCACGGCGCATTGAATGCATCCGGAGTCGTGATGGTCCCCTTTCAGTATGAGCACATCAACGGCTCCATCGACGGTCGGCGTGCATACGCAAAAAATGCCCGAACCGGCCTTTGGAGCGCCTGGGATGCCGAAGGCCGACAAATCATCCCGGAAGAATACGAATCGCTCTCCGACTACCAGGATACACTGATTCGGGGTTATCACCCGGCCTCACAGGAGTTCAGGCTGTTAGATCATACCGGCCGACTACGCTTTGCCATCCAATACAAGGGTTTGATGGAAATGTCACCAGGGCGGTACATGGTTTCACAGGACTACCCCGATGGACGCCGGGTGGGCATCCTCGACGAACAATACCGTGTGGTTATGCCCCTCGATTTTCTTCAGGTTTTCTGGGTACGCCACGACTGGGCCTACGTGCAGGCGGCAAACAAACAAACCGGGTTGTATCATTTTGAAAATCAAATATTTACTCCAACAAATTATTACTCGATCGGCGCCCCGTTCGACTGCCCCTTGCTCACGGTGTACACAGATGAGCCGATCGACGCAGGAAAGGCCGGACTCATGGATTCCACTTTCCGGTTTGTCGTACCGCCTGTTTTTAAAAAAATCACCGCCGGCGCCGATGCGCAATTTTACCTCCTGCAAACCACATCGAATCGCTATGGCGCCTGCGATTGCACTGGGCGGATAGTGATGGACACCGTTTACAACGCCATAAGCCGCACATACCAGCCCCTCGCCGAAGAACAGGGCAACCCCGCGCCGGATTTGCCCTTTTATATTTTCCAAAAAGACGACACCAGCGGACCCTGTCTCTTTCACACCCGTCGGGGGATCGTGGCCGCCTCTGGCGAGTACGATCATTTTACACCCCTGTCCGACTCAATCTGGTGGGCATGCCGCGACAACGAATGCCGGTTGATGGGTTTTCGCGGGCCTGTAATCGATCGGTCCTACAAAGGCAGATGGTTCGTTCAGCACGGTTTTTTATGGGCTCAACCAGTTGCAGGCGACCCATTCGAGGTTTTTTTGCTGAATGGCGCCGCACTGCCGGGCCGATACCGGGATGTCAAAGCCTTTCACCAACTGGAAGAAAAATACTGGCCGGAAGCAATTCGCTGCGAAGAAACCGAGGGCTACGGTGTTTGGGTTGCATTTGCCCGAAGCGACCCGGACGGCGCGCTCGTCCTTATTGACATTACCGGGAAAGTGAAAGTTTTATCAAAAAACTAATACAGCACAGTTTAGCCCCTATTTTTGAACCGACAACACACCCAACCATGCTTTTACGATTCCCTTTTGCCTGCTGGCTCGGCCTGAGCATTTTGCTAGCGCTGTCGCTTGCAGCGTGTGACAAAGAAGAACTGAGCACTTTCAGCGGTTCGGGCAAACGCCCCGTGTACCTGCCCCTTTCCGCGCTCGACGACATCAAAAACCTGCCGCCCCAGCCGGTCGGCCTTACGGGACCGATCTTCCTGCGCGACACCCTGTTTTTTATGCTCGAACAAAAAAAGGGCATTCACGTATTCAACGTCAAGGATTCGGCCAACGTAACGGCGCTTACTTTTTTTCAGATACCCGCCGTCACCGATTTCTCCATTGCCGGCAACCGGCTCTACGCCGACAGTTGGCGCGATCTGCTGACGCTCGATATCGGCAATTTGTACGATATCCGGCTGCTCGACCGGCAAAAAGACGTTTTTTCACCGCTGCTGTTCCCGCCCTTGTACTCCGGTTTTTTTGAGTGTGTCGACGAAAGCAAGGGCGCCGTGGTCGGCTGGGAAAACGCTTTTCTGGACGATGCGCGTTGTACAACGATTCAATAACCAACTGTAATTGACATGACGTAAAT
>JADZFP010000015.1 GCA_020849825.1 Saprospiraceae bacterium | reverse complement strand
TGATATTCGCCTTTGTAGGCCGACAAATATTGCCGGAATGCTTCGCGAGCTTCCAGGTACCGGCCGCTTTGTTTCAGGGCTCGTGCATAGCGCAGTCCGGTGAGCGGATAGCGGTCGGAGTATTGCCGCAAAGGGCGGTAACAATCGGCGGCTTTATCATAAGCCCGGGCCAGATAGTAGGCCTCCGCGGCTTTGTTCAACAGGACGGGGCGATCGGTTTGCAGGCGGCCGGCCCGTTCGAAATTTTCCGCCGCTTCGAGATAACGCCCTGCTGCCCAGGCTTTTTCGGCCCGGCTGACCAGTTGCCCGGTATCCTGGCCGAACAAGGCCAGGGGCAGGCACAATGCCCAGAAAATACAGCGGTATGCGGTTTGCATTTTTACCATGATTACAAAGTCGCCAGCGCCTGTTCCACCACTTCCGGGAAGTGCCGGTGCTCCAGCGCCAACACGCGTTTGGCCAGGTCGGCGGCCGTGTCATCGGGCAACACCGGGCAACGGGCCTGGAAGATCGTATCGCCCTCGTCGTAGTGCTCGTTGACCTGATGAATCGTGATCCCCGACTCTTTTTCTCCGGCGGCTACCACGGCTTCGTGCACGTGTATGCCGTACATGCCTTTTCCGCCGTATTTGGGCAAAAGGGCGGGGTGAATATTCACAATCCGGCCGCGGTAGGCTTTTACCAGCCAGGCCGGAACCAGCCATAAAAAACCGGCCAGAACAATGAACTCGATCTTTTTTTCTCGTAAAACCTGTAAAAAATCGTCGCTTTCATAAAAGCCGGCCCTTGTGATCAGCGCCGTTTCGACGCCATGCTCACGGGCTATGTCGAGCACGCCCGCATTGGCCTTGTTCGACACGACGAGGCTGACCCGCCCAAGGGGCGATTGTTTGAAATATTCAATCAGTTTGCGGGCATTACTCCCGGTCCCGGAAGCAAATACGGCGATATTTTTCATCTATTTGGCAATGTCGGTTTTTTCCAGCCGCTTGTGCAGCGGCAACAGCAAGGGCAGCGCGGCGGAGCCGTACCAGGGATGCAACTCCATCACCAGCCGTCCGGCTTGAATGGCGGGATCGGTGGCGGTCAGTTCTCGGGCTTCTTCCACGCTTCGCACGTCGAAGATGTAAATGCCGCGCACGGCGCCGGTGTCCATAAACGGTCCGGCGACCACCAGTTTGCCCATTTCGGCCAGCCGGCCGATGTTGTCGAGGTGCGCTTTTTGCAATTGCGCGGCGGTGACCGAGTCCTGGCTGCGGTTGGGCCCTCTTTTCAGAAAAGCCATCACGTAAGGCTTCATGCCGTATTCGTCGGCGCCGATTTTTTGGGCAAAAACGGAGTCGTAAGCGGCTTGCTGGTCGGTGATGGCGGTGTACAGGTCGGGTGCGGAGGGCGGCGCAGCTTGCGGCGTTTGGCAGGCCATCCAGCCCAGCAGCAGGGGAATCAGGAAGGATAAAAGTTGTTTTTGCTTCATCATATGGCTGTTAGACGTACAAATCGAGAATGGTCAACACGCCGAAGATCAGGCTGGCGATGCCATTGGTGGTGAAAAAAGCCAGATTGACCCGCCGCAGGTCGTTGGGTTTTACCAAAAGATGCTGGTACAAAAGCAACCCGAGAAAGATGCTCGTCGCGCCCCAGGCCAGCCAGCCGGCCGGTTCCAGTTGCTTATGCAGCAGCCAGCTGGCCGTCAGTAAAAAACTCGCGGAAAGCAGGTGCAGACCCTCGGACAGACGCAAGGCGCGTGCTTTTCCCAGCCAGGCCGGTACGGAATAGAGTTGCTGCGACTTGTCGAATTCTTCGTCCTGCAAGGCGTATATGATGTCGAAGCCGGCCGTCCAGAACAAAACCGTGAGGCCCAGCAATACCGGCAGCCAGGCAAAATGCCCCGCGACGGCCAGGTATGCGCCCACCGGCGCCAAGGCCAGGCCAAGACCCAGTACAAAATGGCATAGCCAGGTAAACCGTTTGGTGTAACTATAACCCAGTACAACGGCCAGCGCCACGGGCGACAGGTAAAAGCACAGGCGATTGATAAAGAAAGTGGCCGCCACGAAAAGCGCGCAATTGACCAGCACGAAAAACAGGGCGGCGCGTGGAGAAATCACCCCCGCCGGTATTTCCCGCATTTGGGTGCGCGGATTGACGGCGTCGATATCGCGGTCGAGCCAGCGGTTGAAACCCATGGCGGCGCTGCGGGCAAAAACCATACAAAGCACCACGAGCAATAAAAGTTGCCAGCGGAGCGCGTCTGTCCCCTGTTCGCGGGTGGCGATAAAAAAGCCCGTCAGCGCGAAGGGCATGGCAAAAATGGTGTGCGAAAACTTGACGAGAGAGAGGTACGACTTCATCTGGGGGCTAAGGTCGTAAAAACCCAAAACCCAATTTACTACTTTTGCCCCGAATAAAAAACGATTGCACATTCATGGCACACAAAATACACGCCGCCATTACCGGCGTCCACGGCTGGGTTCCGGAAGACCGCCTGACCAACCAGGATCTTGAAAAAATGGTGGACACCAACGACGAGTGGATCGTCTCCCGAACAGGTATCCGCGAACGCCGTATTCTCAAAACCCCGGGTTGGGCTACTTCCGATATGTGTGTGGAAGCGGTGCGCGGCCTGCTGGAAAAAACCGGTACCAAACCCGGCGAGATCGACCTGCTGATCGTCGCCACGGTGACGCCCGACATGGTTTTTCCCGATACGGCCAACACGGTTTGCGACAAAATCGGCGCAAAAAACGCCTTCGGCTTCGACATCAGCGCGGCCTGCTCGGGCTTCCTGTTTACCCTGGCTACTGCCGCGCAATTTATTCAAAACGAGACGTATAACAAGGTCGTGGTCGTCGGCGCCGACATGATGTCGTCGATCATCGACTACACCGACCGCAATACCTGCGTCATCTTCGGCGACGGCGCCGCGGCCGTGTTGCTCGAACCCCGCCGCGACGGCAACGGCATTATCGACTTCGTGCTCCGGGGCGATGGCGCCGGCCGCGAATTGCTGCACATGAAGGCTGGCGGCTCGCTGCACCCCGCCACGATGGAAACCGTCATGGCCCGCGAACACTACGCCTGGCAAGACGGCAAACGCGTGTTCGTGCAAGCCGTAAAAGGTATGACCAGTACCTGCGAGGAAGTGCTGCGCCGCAACAAAATGACCACCGACGACGTCAACTGGGTCGTGCCGCACCAGGCCAATATGCGCATCATCACCTCCGTGGCCGAACACCTGCATTTCCCCCTGGAAAAGGTGATGATCAACATCGACAAATACGGCAATACCACGGCCGCTACTTTGCCGCTGTGCCTCTGGGACTACGAAAGCAAACTGAAAAAAGGCGACAACATCGTCCTGACGGCTTTCGGCGGAGGCTTTACCTGGGGCGCTTTGTATTTGAAGTGGGCGTACTAACTGCCGGTCGCATGTTCCGTTTTTTTTGGTTTGTCCTTTTGACCGCCGCTTTGCCGGCGACAGCCCAACCGCCGGTACACGATCTGGTGCGGATTGAAGGCGGTACGTTTCTGATGGGCGACCAATACAACGACGAACCCGGCAACAACGCCGAGCGACCCGTACACAGCGTCGCGGTCAGCACGTTTTACCTCGACAAAACGGAAGTCAGTTTCGAAGCCTACGACGCATTTTGCCTGGCTACCGGTCGCGACACCCTGCCTGCCCAGGGCTGGGGCCGCGGCCGGCAGCCGGTGTTCAACGTCAGCTGGTACGACGCCGTCCTGTACTGCAACTGGCGCAGCACGGTCGACGGCTACACGCCCGTATACACGATCGATTCATCGGCCGTCAAACCTTTGCCCGGTGAAAACGCCCCGCCCCTGCGCTGGCAGGTGCGCGCCGACTGGACCGCCAACGGCTACCGCCTGCCCACCGAAGCCGAGTGGGAATATGCCGCCCGCGCGCTGGATGGGCGCGGCGGCGCAAAAATCCGCTTTGCCACGGGCGCCGACACCATTTCGCCGGCTTCGGCCAATTACAACCCCAATGCGCCTGAAAAGCCCTACTATCAGCCCGGGCCGTACCGCCGCCGCACGGTCGGCGCCGACGACATGCAGGCCAACAGCCTGGGGCTTCGCCACATGAGCGGCAACGTGTGGGAATGGTGCTGGGACTGGTTCAACAAATCCTGGTACGCCCAAAGCGAAAGCGCTGCCGATCCGCGCGGACCCGACTTCGGGCACTTCCGCATTTGCCGGGGCGGCTCTTTCAATATGCCGCCCGCTTTTTGCCGGGCAGCCAACCGCAGCTGGGGGGCGCCCTACGACCGCAGCAGTTTTACGGGGTTTCGGGTGGCGCGGAGCGGGGAATGAGCGGTATCCCGTACATTGCCTTTATTTGTGAAAACAGGCCTAAAAAAGCGCCGACAATCCCGATATGAAACTATTCAACCTCATCCCGCTCCTGTTCCTTCCCTTTTTGACCCATGCCCAGTGTTGTTGTTGCGCGATGCGCGAAGCAGGCCAGACCTTGTACGAACAAGGCCGCTACAAAGAGGCAATTGCCCGATGGGAAACCGGCAAAGGAAATGGGGCAGACGCCTGTGCCGATGCCCAAAAATGTCCCGAGTTGGATAGCCTGGTCCGAAACGCCAGGGTGGCCTGGGAGCAGCAGGAAGCGCGCACAAGGATGGAGGAAGAGCGCCTGCGCAAAGAGCGCGAAGCGGCGAGAAAACAGGAGGAAAAGAAACGGCTACAGGATGCATTGGGCGCCCCTTTACATTCGGGTTCGGGTTCGCCGGGCGGGCAAGGCAGCTCGCCTTTTGATAAAAAAACGAGCGGAACCACGCCTTCAACCGGCGCCTCGGCTCCATCTGCGCCGGCCGCACCTGCCAGTCCACAAATGGTGCTCGTCAGAGGCGGTACTTTTCAAATGGGCGATTTTTTTGCCGATTCGCCCGATCCTGCACAAAGGCCCCGCGAGGTTGCAATCGCTGATTTTTACATGAGCCAGACCGAAGTCACGGAAGCCGAATACCTCGCATATCAGATGGCCATAGGCCGCCGTTCAAAATCGCAGGCGCTGAAACCTGAGCAGGCGCGCCGGCCGGCCATTTACATCAGTTGGTACGATGCGCTCGAATACTGCAACTGGCTCAGCCAGAGGGAGGGTTTAACGCCCGTTTATACCCTAATAAAATCGACGCCCGACCCGAACAATCTCAACCCGCGCGACAGCCAGAAATGGAGCGTTGTGCCCGACTGGGAGGCCAACGGCTACCGCCTGCCGACCGAGGCGGAATGGGAGTTTGCCGCCAGGGCGCTGCATGGAAAAGGCGGGCAGCAGGTGCGTTTCGGTACGGGGCGCGACACCCTGTTTCCCGAAGCGGCAATTTTCGATTGTAACCCTCAAAACAGCCGGCCCTATTCGGTTTCCTGCCCGAAATCCTTGCTCCGATCGACCGTGGCAGTCGATTCCATGCCGGCCAACAGTCTGGGACTGCGCCACATGAGCGGTAACATGGCGGAATGGTGCTGGGACGGGCTGGGCAATGCCAATGATGCATCTGCCAGTGATGGCAAGTCGCAGCCAGTAGGCGTAGAAAAAGGAATGATACGCGTAGTAAGAGGAGGCTCCTGGCGCGATGAGTCGTATTATTGCCGGGCAGCCGCACGCAACGGGGCTTCGCCGGATTCGAGAAGCGATAATATCGGTTTGCGGCTTGTGCGAAAGGCAAATTAGCGATAAAAGAATTCTGTAACCAAACCAATCGACCCATGAGACTTGCTTCGGTTTTTATATTGATATTATTGCCCGTCCTGTTGTCTGCACAACAGCCCTGCGACTGCTGCGACTGGCAAAAAAAGGGCGATCAGGCATACCAGGCCGGCCGATACGAGCAGGCATTGGTTTTTTATGAAAACGCCCGGCAAAGCAAGGATGCGTCCATTTGCGATTATCTCGATTTTCTGGTGGCTCGTACCCGATTGGACCTTGCCCGCGGCAAAAGAACCACCGGGCCGGAAGCGGAAGCGGAATACCTCCGATGTCAGGAGAAATATGACGAAGAATTGAAAAAATTTCAGGCCCGCCTGGATGCGGATAAAGCCCGAAAAAAACAGGTGGAGCAAGCCGACGACGAACTGTGGAAACAGGCGAGCACAGGCGGAAAAACAGCCATCGAGGCATATCTGGCAAAGTACCCCGGAGGCCGCCACGTGGAAGAAGCCCGGGAGGCTTTGACCCGCCTGGAAATCGAAGCGCGGGGTAATCTGCGTCCCGATACTGCCAAAATGGCTTTTGTGAAAGGCGGCACATTTATGATGGGCGCTTTTGATGGAAAGGGGCATGACGATGAAATGCCTGCACATCGGGTCACCGTCAGCAGTTTTTATTTGTCAAAAACCGAACTGACGTTCGCCGAGTTCGACGCCTATTGCGCTGCTACCGGCGCTCAAAAGCCCCGCGACCAGGGCCTGGGGCGCGGTAATCTCCCTGTTTTCCGCGTGACCTGGTGGGAAGCCCTCCTGTACTGCAACTGGCGCAGCGAACAGGAAGGTCTGGCGCCGGTGTACACGATCGATAAGTCGGCCGGCAATCCGGAACATCCGGATATATGGAACTACTCCCGCTGGACGGTTACGGCCAATTGGGCTGCCAACGGTTACCGCCTGCCCACGGAGGCCGAATGGGAGTATGCTGCACGCGCTGTCGGCGGGCAGGGTGGGGGAACCGCGCGGTTTGGCAATGGCAAAGACGTAGCCGATTTTGCCGGAATCAACTGCAATTTGTCCGGCGGTTTTTCCGAAAAGGCCATCCCCGGTCAATTTCGAAACAAAGTCCTCGACGTCACTGCGTTGCCGCCCAACAGTCTGGGGCTATACCACATGAGCGGCAACGTTGCTGAATGGTGCTGGGATTTGTACGAGTACGATTATTACGAAAAATCGGCCGACGCCAAAAATCCCAGGGGGAGTTTAGAAGGCAAACATCGCGTTTACCGCGGCGGTGATTATTTTTATGAGACGGACGGCGGCCGAACCACGAACCGCGAGTACGCAAAGGGGGATCATTCGGTCTCGTCGCTGGGATTTCGGGTGGCCAGAAACGCGGAATGATGCACAGAGGAACAGGCTTTTGAAATAATTTTACCTTACAATAACCATGAAACAACGTTTAACGCTCCTTTTACTGCCGCTATTCCTCGCCGCCCCCATCCTGCTCCGGTCGCAGTGCTGTTGCTGCATCAAACGTGAAGCCGGTCAAAAGCTTTACGACCAGGGCAAGTACGAAGCCGCTGTGGCCAAGTGGAAAGAAGGCCTCGATGAATGCGGCGATGCGCCCGACGACTGCCCTGATCTGAGCCAGCGCATCGCCAACGCCAACGTTAAAATAAAAGAGCGCGACCGGGCTGCCGCCCAGCGTCGCCGCGAACAGGAAGAACAACAGCGCCGCAACCAGGAGGCCGAACTCCAGCGGCTGCGCAACAAGGCCGACGACGACCTCTGGGAGGCGCTCAAGGATGGCGACGCCGCGGCATGCGACAAGTACCTGGCCAAATACCCGTATCCCAGCGGAGGGCGCCACTCCAGGGAAGCCTACGAACGCAAAAAGCAACTGATGGGGACGGCCCTGGGCATCACGCCCGTTCGCCCCCCGGGCAATGGCGGCGGGGCGCAGAACGAGGCCTGGAAGCAGGCGTTTGCCTGGGTCGAGGGCGGTACGTTTCAGATGGGGGATGTTTTGGGCGATAACGTCGAAAAAGACGAAACGGTACACACGGTGACGGTAGCTTCCTTCTTCATTTCCAAAACAGAGCTCAGCTTCGACGAATACGACGCCTTTTGCATCGCTACCAACCGCGCGAAGCCCTCTGACAACGGTTGGGGCCGCGGTCGCCGACCGGTCATCAACGTGAGTTGGTACGATGCCATTGAATATTGTAACTGGCGCAGCGTGCAAGAAAACCTCAAACCGGTGTACACGATCGACAAAGGTGGGCAAGACCCTAAAAATACGGATATTGGTGATATGAAGAAGTGGGGCGTCGCGGTCGACTGGGCGGCTAATGGTTACAGACTGCCAACTGAGGCCGAATGGGAATACGCGGCAAGGGCGAGGGGTAAAAATGTGCGCTTTGGCAACGGCCGGGATATCATTGATCCCACTGAAAATAATTTCACAGCCAATGATAGTTACAAAAACAGTTATTCAGTTGTCGGTCAATATCCCAACAAAACAGTGTCCGTAGACGAAATGAGCGCGAACAGCCTTGGCATCAAAAGTATGAGCGGCAACGTATATGAATTGTGTTGGGACTGGTACAACGAAAACTATTACGGTCAAAGTGATGGAGCAAAAAACCCTCGTGGTGCAACATCGGGTCATTCCCGGGTTTGTCGGGGAGGCTCTTGGCGTACAGGTCCTTCTGTTTGTCGTGTGTCCAATCGCCACTGGTTACTAACGCATGACCAAAGATTTGATATAGGCTTTCGTTTAACAAGAAGTAATTAACCCATGTAATTCGTTACTTTTTACACCTTTGGAGCATAAATTGCAGACCTTGAAGAGTTTATGTGACTGAAGATTTTGTCTGCCTTTAAGATTTTGCCAACCTCGGTGAGGTCACATATTCGTCCGAATGAACAATATTGGGCTTCTCCAAGGACTAGATACCCTTGTAAATATCGCTAATATTACAAGTATTTGACTTCTGTAGGTCATGTCGGATTATGAAGTACTTGTCCTATCTAGAATATCCCCATTACTAACCCCATAGAAGTCAAATTCGCTGATTTGTGCGCTCATCCCCTCCCACCTAATAAAGTTCCGTCTCACCCGCTCCCACCCCCATTTTTAAAAATAATTGTCGGCATTGCGACCCACATGGCGCGGTTTCGGCGGAAAAGCCCTAATTTTGCGCGCCCTTTTCAGAAGGGGGCTGAAATTCATCGCTCAACATTCATCATTCATTATTCCGACAAAATGGCAACGACGGCAGATATCCGCAACGGCCTTTGCATTGAACTGAACAACGACATCATGCGCGTGATCGATTTTCAGCGCTTTCAGGTGGGTCGCGGCAGCGGCAAGGTATGGACCAAGCTTAAAAGCAGCACCACTGGCAAAACTATCGAACATACCTTCCAAAGCGGCCACAACATCACCGAAGTACGCGTGGAACGCCGCAAATTCCAATACCTCTATCCCGACGGCGAGGACTTCGTGCTCATGAACCAGGAAACCTACGATCAAATGACCGTACCCGGCGACATGATCGAAAACGGCAAATTCCTGAAAGAAGGCGACACCGTCGACGTGCTCTTCCACGCCCAGAAAGAAACCTTGCTATCGGTCGAACTCCCGCAGACCGTTGTGCTCGAAATCACCTACACCGAACCGGGCCTGCGTGGCGATACCGCCACCAACACCCTCAACCCGGCCACCGTCGAAACCGGCGCCGAGGTACGTGTACCGCTGTTCTGCGACACCGGCGACTTCATCAAGATCGACACGGCCACCGGCGCCTACATGGAACGCGTGAAAAAATAAGAACCGTTTTCAGCCGGAAGGGTTCTAAATTTCGGCTTGAACGGGTTTGTTAAAAAATTGATAACCAGTTAGATGCACAAAGTGATCTAAAATTTGGGGGAGCAAGAAAAAATTTTCTGATCGAAAAATTTTTTCTTTACTCCCCCAAGTTTTTTGGGGCTTAGGCAAAACAATCTTTGGTATGGACTTCAATCAAATACAAGAGATCATCC
>JADZFP010000014.1 GCA_020849825.1 Saprospiraceae bacterium | reverse complement strand
GCATAGCCGGATCGTTTTCCGGGGCATTTACGCAGGCGAAACAATACACTTTCCCTTCGGGCAGCGGCACAATGCCGAACCGCCCCTGCGCGCCCCAGGTTTCCGTGGCCGCGTCGAGCCCGAGGCCGTCGCCGTCGACCACGGCGCGCCAACAGGTATAACCCGCGTATCGGGGCGTACTGCCGGGCAGCAACTGCCGGCGAATCGCCGAATGAATGCCGTCGGCGGCAATCAGATAATCGGTACGGCGGGTGCTGCCGTCGGTCAGATGCAGGGTGATTCCGCCGTCGGTATCCCGTGAAAACCCGTCGGCCCGCTGAGCAGTCTGCACCTGATCGGCATCGAGTTCGGCCAGCAGGGCTTCGTGCAGGTCGGCGCGGTGAATGGCGAAATTGTGCAGGCCGTACCGTTCGGAAATGGTGCGGGCGTCGGCGCTGGTCAGTACGCGGCCTTTGTGATCGAGAATCTGGAAAACCGGCAAGGCACGGCCCCTGGCGACAATCTTTTCGGCAATACCGAGTTGCTCGTAGGCTTTCACAGCATTGGCCGCCAGCAAGAGGCCCGCGCCAACCGGCCGGATGTCGGGCGCAGATTCGAGGACCGTAGCCCGGATACCGATTTTTTTCAAAGCAATGGCAGCGGTAAGTCCGGCTATTCCGCCGCCGAGTATGGTGAATTGCATGGTGTTGAATTGATGGGAAAATATTGACGTTAAATGGTTTTTTGGGGTTGCGGATTCAGGCTGGCGAGATCGTTGCCGGAGCTGATGCCGCCGCCGGTTGCTTGTCGGAGAGAAAACGCAGCCCAACGACCGACAGCGACAGGAGCCACAATATACAAGCCATCGGATAAGTGACTTTCGGCGCCCATTCGAGTTCGAGTACCTGGGCAAGGGGAAATCCGATGCCGGCCGCCAGCAGACAAGCCGCAATCCAGCGGGGCAGTGATTTTGCCTGCCAGAAACCGATTCCCAGCAAGACGGATGTAATGGGAAACAAGGGCCCCATCAAGGCGATCAGCAAAAATTCAGCATTGGGCTGACCATAGAAGGAGGCCCAAACGCCATCTCCGGCGCCATACTGACGCAAGGAATACTCTATCACCCGCATAAACTCCATGCTGAATCCCACGACCGCCCCGGCCAATCCGGTCACACTCGTGACGGAGCCCAGGATCTTGTGCGTACGGCTCAGCATGGCCGAGAGTTGCAGATAAACGGGTACAAACAGGATCAGCGCAAACGAACCGAATATCCCTTCCACAAAGCTGGTAATACCGGGTGGAATCAGCCCGATTCCCAAAACGAAACTCAGGGCGGAAAGAACGAGCAAAAAGGGGCCGAGCACGAAAGCAATTCGAAGCAGTTTTTGCTGATTTTGAGGAACGATGAAGGTAGTCATAGCGGCATTGTTTTTTAAAGTTGATCAAATGGATTTGAACTGATTTACAGGACAAAGGTCCGGGCGCCGAAAAAACCTCCTTGTCGTATTTTGCGCCATTAATATGACATTTCACGCCAAACGAAAAGGCTATGGAATCTGCAAGTCTTTGGTCGAGCATGGCTTTTGTTCGAAATGTGGCCCTGTCGGCGGTCCGCAAAGGCATCGACTGGCCCGTACTGGCTGCCGACATCGGCGTACCGCCCGAAGTGCTGCAAAAAGGGGAAGGGCGCGCTACGATTGAGCAGTGCATTGCCGTCTGGGAAGTTGCGATTCGCCATACCGGCGATCCGCTTCTGGGCCTGCACCTGGGCGAAACGACCACGCCCGGCGTGGCCGGTATGGTAGGATACCTGGCCGAATCCAGTCCCGACCTGCTCACGGCTTTTCAGAACGGGCAGCGGTTTCACCGGGCCCTGACCAATGCCACGCAGTATGAAATTCAACTGGGCGGCGGCGAATTCCGCTATTTTATCGAACCCGTACCGCTTTGGTACAGTTTGTCGCCCGAAGCCGCCCGGCAAATCGTGGATCACTCGCTGTCGGCTTTTACCCACATGATCAAAATGTTGTCGGGGAAAACGCTTTATCCGCTTCGCGTCATGGTGCGCCATGCCCGTCCGGGCGACACCCGGCCTTACGTGCAGGTATTAAAAACGGAGCCGTCGTTCGAACAGGACTGCAACTGCATTGTGTACCGCCTGAGCGATATGCAGCATCCGGTACTCGGGCACAACCCGGCGCTGAACCGCCTGTTTCGCGAACTGCTGGAACAGGAACTCGCCAAAACCGCCCGCGAAGAGTCCTTCTCCGGCGAAGTGCGCCGCGTCATTTTGCAAAATTTCAGCACTACCCTGCCCCAGCTGCACGATGTGGTGGAACTGCTCCACACCACTCCCCGCACGCTGCAGCGCAAATTGAAGGAAGAAGGCGCCTCTTTCCAGTCGATCGCCGAATCGGTTAAATCCGAACTGGCGCTGGGCTTGCTCAAAAACCATTCGCTCACCGTCAACGAAATTGCCTACAAACTCGGCTATGCAGAGCCCAGCGTATTCCGGCGGGCATTTAAAAAATGGACGGGGGCTTCGCCCAAAAGCTACGGCGCACCAGTCTGACCCATTTTTACGTTGAAAAAAACACGCGCAGCGACAACCCGAAAGCGCCTAATTTTGTCCTCCCTTTTCAAATACTGCAAAGACATGATCGCCAACGCCGCTCAACAACTTGACCGCCTCGGCTACCTCGATATCGACGTAGACCCCACCCTCGACCTGGCCGCCGAAATTCAGCGCCTTAAACGCGAGAAAAACGCCATCATTCTGGCGCACTACTATCAAGAATCGGAAATCCAGGACCTGGCTGATTATATCGGCGATTCACTCGGCCTGTCGCAACAGGCAGCCAAAACCGAGGCCGATATCATCGTGTTTGCGGGTGTGCATTTTATGGCCGAAACCGCCAAAATGCTCTCGCCCGATAAAAAAGTGCTGCTGCCCGACCTCAAAGCCGGATGCTCGCTGGCCGATAGCTGTCCGCCGCATTTGTTCCGCAAATTCAAGGAAAAATACCCCGATCACCTGGTTGTTTCCTATATCAACTGCTCGGCGGAACTGAAAACCCTGACCGATATTTGCTGCACCTCGACCAATGCCGTACAGGTGATCGAAAGTATTCCGCCGGACCAGCCCATCATCTTTGCCCCCGACAAAAATCTGGGCGCTTATCTGGTCAAAAAAACCGGCCGCGACATGGTGATCTGGAACGGCGCCTGCATGGTACACGAGATTTTCAGCCACGAGCGCATTGTCAAACTCAAGCAACGCCATCCCCAGGCCAAGTTTATTGCACACCCCGAATGCGAGGCGCACATCCTCGAAATAGCCGATTTTATCGGTTCCACCACGGGTTTGCTGAATTTTACCAAACGCGACCCGGCCACCGAATTTATCGTCGCTACGGAAACGGGCATCCTGCACCAGATGCAAAAGGCCAGTCCGCACAAAACTTTCATCCCCGCGCCGCCCAACAACAACTGCGCCTGCAACGACTGCCCGCACATGAAGCGCAATACACTGGAAAAACTCTACCTGTGTATGGAGCACGAGCTGCCGGAGATCATTTTGCCGGAATGGGTCATCCGCGAAGGCCGCAAGTCGATCGACCGGATGCTGGAGATTTCGGCCGCAGCCGGTCTGTAGCGCCGACCTGTAGCGCCGACCTCCAGGTCGGCGATGCTGAGGGAAGAAATGTACCGCGATTATCCTGAGTGATTGAGGCGGTATTCTGTTCAGTTACCTATCGTGGCATTGGCTGTTAATCGCGGGTTGTTG
>JADZFP010000013.1 GCA_020849825.1 Saprospiraceae bacterium | reverse complement strand
TACCGCGATATCGACTTCGACTACGTCATCACCGTGTGCGACAATGCCCGCGAACGTTGTCCGTATTTTCCGACCAGGGCGCAAAAGTTCCACTACAATTTTCCCGACCCGGCCAAAGCGACGGGCACCGAGGAAGAAATCACCGCCGAATTCCGCAGGGTAAGAGAGATGATCAAAGCATACGCGGAGCAGTTCGTGCAGGAGCAGTTGGGATAAATTTATTATTATTCAAAAACAAGCGCCAACCATGAATCAGTCAACAGCCCCCCGGCCCAATCGGCTCGGCTTTCTCGACCGCTACCTCACGCTCTGGATTTTCGCAGCCATGTTTTTGGGCGTGGCGCTGGGTTATTTTTTGCCCGGTACGGCGGCATTTATCAATCGTTTTCAGAGCGGTACGACCAATATCCCCATTGCCATCGGGTTGATCCTGATGATGTACCCGCCGCTGGCCAAAGTGAAGTACGAAGAATTGCCCAAGGTGTTCCGCAACCGGCGCATTCTGGCGCTGTCGCTGGTGCAAAACTGGGTGGTAGGCCCTTTGCTCATGTTCGGGCTGGCCGTGGCTTTGCTCGCCGACAAACCGGAATACATGGTCGGGCTCATCATGATCGGTATTGCCCGTTGCATCGCCATGGTGATCGTATGGAACGATCTGGCGCGCGGCGACAACGAGTACGTGGCAGGGCTGGTGGCATTCAACAGCATTTTTCAGGTGCTGTTTTACAGTGTGTATGCCTGGTTGTTCGTCACCGTACTGCCTACCTGGTTCGGCATAGCCGGGGTGGAAGTACGGGTGAGTATCGGGCAAATCGCGGAAAGTGTGTTTGTGTACCTCGGCATACCTTTCATCGCGGGTTTTTTGACGCGGTACGTGCTGATCCGGCAGAAAGGCAAGGAATGGTACCAGCAGGTGTTTTTGCCCAGAATCAGTCCGGTCACGCTGGTTTCGCTGTTGTTTACCATCGTGGTTATGTTCAGTTACAAGGGCAATCTGATTGTACAAATACCGATGGACGTGTTGAGGGTGGCGGTGCCGCTGGTACTGTATTTTGTCATCATGTTTTCCAGCGCCTTTTTTCTGGCCAAACGCGCCGGCGCCGATTATGCCAAAAGCACTTCGCTGGCGTTTACGGCAGCCGGCAATAACTTCGAACTGGGTATTGCGGTAGCGATTGCCGTGTTCGGCATCGATTCGGGCGTGGCTTTTGCCGCGGTGATTGGTCCGCTGATCGAAGTACCGGTGTTGATCCTGCTGGTGCGGGTGGCCTTGCGATGGGAGAAGGGGTTTGTGAAGGCGTGATCAATTTGCGCAACGAAAGCATTACCCGGTGTACAAAATTTGAACGCCGGGCACAGCATCTTCGCCCGCTTTTTTTCCTGCTTCATCTTCATTTACGCCCTTTTTTGCCGCACCCTTTGAAAAAATGTAACTTTGCGGGAGAAGCGTTGTTCTACTCCCTGACACAGCTTTTTTCGCCATTACCCACACATTTATCCGCATTGTTGCTTCATGGATCCGCTCAAATCACTATTCTACGAAAAAGCCCAGGCCCAGGCTAAAGAGGTCAAAGAATTGCTCAAAGAACACGGCGACAAAAAAGTTGACGATGTAATGCTCGACCAGGTGTTCGGCGGTATGCGCGACATCACCTGCATGCTCTGGGAACCTTCGCTGCTCGATGCCGAAGAAGGCATCCGTTTCCGCGGTTTTTCTATCCCCGAACTCCGCGAAAAGCTCCCTAAAGCCCCCGGCGGCCAGGAGCCGCTGCCCGAGGGTTTGTTCTGGCTCATGCTCGTGGGCGAAATTCCAACGTTCGAACAAGTTAAATGGCTCACCGAAAACTGGGTGCGCCGCTCCAACGTACCCGAACATGCCTTCAAGGCCATCGACTCCCTGCCCGTCGAAACGCATCCGATGACCCAGTTCTCCGTCGGCATCATGGCCATGCAGAACACCAGCGTGTTCGCACAGCGCTACAACACCGGTATGAATAAAACCGAATACTGGGACGCCGCTTACGAAGACACCATGAACCTGATCGCCCGCCTGCCGCGTATCGCCGCCTACATTTACCGGCGGGTGTACCACAACGGCAATCAGGTATTGCCTGATATTTCGCTCGACTGGGCCGGCAACTACGCCCACATGCTGGGCTTCGAGGACGAAGGTTTCAAAGAATACATGCGCCTTTTCCTCACCATCCATGCCGACCACGAAGGCGGCAACGGTTCGGCGCACACCACCCACCTCGTGGGCTCGATGCTCAGCGACCCGTATCTGGCCCTCAGCGCCGGTATGAATGCTCTCGCCGGTCCATTGCACGGCCTGGCCAACCAGGAAGTCATCCGCTGGATTCAGAAAATGGTGGACACCCTGGGCACAACCAAACCGACCCGCGAACAAATCGGCGAATACGTCAAAAGCACGCTGGCCAGCGGTCGCGTCATTCCGGGCTACGGCCACGCCGTGCTGCGCAAACCCGACCCGCGCTACATGGCCCAGCGCCAATTTGCCGAAGACAATATTCAGGACAGCGATCTGGTCAAGATCGTCTGGAAAATCTTCGACGTGGTGCCGCCTATCCTCACCAGCCTGGGCAAGGTCAAAAACCCCTGGCCCAACGTGGATGCTCACTCGGGCGCCTTGTTGGTGCACTACGGCATGAAAGAGTACAATTACTACACCGTCCTGTTCGGCGTGAGCCGCGCCCTTGGCGTTTTGGCAGCCCTCTGCTGGGCCCGTTCGCTGGGCCTGCCGCTCGAACGGCCGAAATCGGTGACGACCGACTGGGTAAAAGCCTTCCTGGCCAAAGAATACCAGGTGGCTATCGAAAATTGATCATTGTTTCCATTTTATACAAGAAGGACACCTGGTTGCCGGGTGTCCTTCTGCATTTTATCACAAATACAACCGATGAAAAATATCCTGTACCTGCTGGCGCGAGGCTTTTCGCTGGCGCGAGGCTTTGCCTCGTGCCTACGTTTCTT
>JADZFP010000012.1 GCA_020849825.1 Saprospiraceae bacterium | reverse complement strand
TATGGACCAAATTAATGGTACCGATGGACGAAGAGATTTGCCGCGTCAGTAAAAAAGGCGAGCGTTTCGTTGTGGAAAAAGGGTATGAAAATCACCCGATTATATTTGTCAACTGGTATGGCGCGACAGCCTATTGCGCCTGGTTGGCAGAAACAACCGGAAAAGCCTACCGATTGCCTTCCGAAGCAGAGGGGGAGTACGCCGCACGGGGCGGCAATAAGTCCGGAAATTTCCGTTATTCCGGCAGCAACAACATGGAAGAAGTAGCCTGGTGCGAGGCCAACAGCGGCAACAAAGTACACGCAATCGGCGGTAAAAAGCCCAATGAACTGGGTATCTGCGACATGACGGGCAACGTCTGGGAATGGTGCGCCGACGACTGGTATTCCTTCCTGCAACACGCTCCGCACAATGGCAAGGCTTATGTGGAAAGCCCACAGCGCAGCGTGGGCCGGGCATATCGCGGCGGCGCTTACGCGACTTCGCCGCGTGCGATGCGTCTATCGTATCGCGCACATGCTGCGCCCGCCAATTCTAGTCGCGGGGTGGGTTTTCGGCTGGCGCTATCCAACTGAAAACCGTCTGAAAATTCTTTGGGATAATGAAAAACACCTGGTGGCGGTTTGAACAGTCCGGACGATACGGCTCACTCGCGGCCAACCCCTGCGTCAGTTTGCCCGGGCAATGATGTTGGACTAGGGAACGACTTACCTTGCCCTTCAATACCAGACCTATCGATTATGATTTTTGTCGCTTATTTATTCTTCATGCTGTTTTCTCTGAATGAGAATTTCCTCGACGCGGCTTCGAATGGCTCATCCGCTGAAATCGACCCTGCTCCCAAAATGGTTTTCATTTCCGGGGGCACATTCAGTATGGGTTGCATGGCGCCGGCAGATGTCGACTGCTACAAGGATGAAAAACCCGCGCATACAGTTGTGGTTCCCGATTTTTACATCGGCCGATATGAAGTGACCAATGCAGAATACTGCCGTTTTTTGAATGACCCTGATATACGGAAACTTGATGGCAAGGAATGGATAGACCTGGAAAGCGGTAACACGTTAACCCAGGAAAAATGCAGAATCGTCAAATCGGGCGATACTTTCCGGGTTCAGGAGGGCTTTGAAAATTATCCTGTCATTTTTGTCTCCTGGAAAGGCGCCGTTGCTTACTGTGAATGGTTGAGCAGAAGAAAAGGCAAAATTTATCGCCTCCCGACCGAAGCAGAATGGGAGTTTGCGGCCAGGGGCGGTACCCGGTCAAAATCCTACTTGTTTTCCGGTAGCGATCAACTGGAAACAGTCGCCTGGTGCAAAGAAAACAGCGGCGGCAAATTGCACCCCGTTGGAGAAAAGCAAGCCAATGAAATCGGTTTGTTTGATATGTCTGGTAATGCCTGGGAATGGTGCGCCGACGATTGGCACGACAATTACCAGGGCGCCCCTGCTGATGGCAGCGCCTGGCTCAAACAACCTAATCGCGCCGATTTCAGGGTGCTGCGTGGCGGTTTTTACAATGGGAATGATAAAACCTCCCGTGTCACGGTTCGCTGGGGGCATATTCCTTCGGGAAAAATGGCCGGCACTTCCTTTCGGTTGGCGAGGGAGAATTAGGGGGGGAAATCCGGACTGCGCGCGCCAAAGCGTATAAATGTTAAATTTGCGCATCCATCCCAGCACGATGACCATGAAACTCCTCCGCCCCCTCCTTCTCCTTCTTACCCTCTGTCTGGCCGCCGCTTCTCCCGCTCCCCTGCGCCTGCGCGCCGGCAAGGATTTCGCCTTGTTCTTCGCCGTGCGCGACTACCAGCACTGGCAGCGCCTGCCCGGCACGGTGAGCGATGCCAACCGCCTGGCCGCCGAATTGCAACAGCAGTACGGCTTCGAAGCAAAGGTGTACGAAAACAAAACCCGCACGGAAATCCTGGCCATCATCGGCGAGTACAAACGCCGCAGCTATGAGGCCGACGCCCAGTTGCTGGTGTTTTTCGGCGGCCACGGCTACTACGACGGGCAGTGTACGGGCTATTTTGTGCCGCGCGACGGCCTGCCCAACGACCCCGACGGCACTTCTTACCTGAGTTTTGCCGACCTGCAGCAGCGCATCGCCAGCATCCCCTGCAAACACATCCTGCTGATGATGGACGCCTGCTACGCGGGTACGGCCGACCTGGCGACAGCCTGCCCCGACCTGTTCCGGGGCTACGTCAAACCTGTGCGGCCCAACCAGCCCGACTCCCGCGACCTGTTCATCCGACAGACGCTGGCCGAACAATCGCGCATCTACTACGCGGCAGCGGGCAACAAACCGACCACCGACCGCTCCGAATTCGCCGCGCAATTCCTCGACGCCCTGCAAAACCACTACGACAGCAAGGGCATCCTGACGATGGACGACCTGAAAGACCAACTCCAGTACGCGCAGCCCCGGCCGGTGTTCGGCGAATTCATAGGCAACCGCGACGCCGAAGCGTTTTTGTTTGTGCGCAACCTGACGCCCGCCCCGCCACCCGCCACCACCGACCGCGACGGCGACGGCGTACCCAATGCCACCGATGCCTGCCCCGATACCTACGGCACCGCCGCCAACAACGGCTGCCCCGACAAACTGCCCACCAGCGCGGCCGACCTCGACGGCGACGGTATCCCCAATGCCACCGACGCCTGCCCCGACCAGTTCGGTACGGCCAAAGCCCGCGGCTGCCCCGATGCCGACGACGACGGCGTGCCCGACCAAAGCGACAAATGCCGCTACCTCGCCGGCGAAACCCGCTGGGAAGGCTGCCCCGCTACCGACGGCGATGGCCTGCCCGACCACCAGGACGAATGCCCCGACCAAAAAGGCAGCGCCGCCGACAAGGGCTGCCCGGCACCCGACCGCGACGGCGACGGCGTGCCCGACCGCGCCGACCGCTGCCCCGACGCCGCCGGCCGCGCCAACTTCCAGGGTTGCCCCGATACCGACGCCGACGGCATACCCGACCCCGACGACAAATGCCCCCGCGAAAAAGGCAGCGCCCTCAAAGACGGCTGCCCCGATGTGTCCCGCCCCTCCAATATGGTACTGGTGAGCGGCGGTACCTTCACCATGGGCTGTAAAGACGGCCGCGATACCGATTGCTACGGCGACGAAAAACCCGCCCACAGCGTCACGGTGCGCGATTTTTACATCGGGCGCTATGAAGTGACCAATGCCGAGTATTGCCAGTTTTTGAATGAAAAAGGTAATCAGAAAGAAGGCGGCGAAACCTGGGTCGATTTGTCCTGTTGCAAGATCGAACAATCGGGTAGCCGTTTCACGGTGAAAAGCGGCTACGAAAACCATCCGGTCGTCTGCGTCTCCTGGTACGGGGCTGTCGCCTACTGTGCCTGGCTGTCGCAAAAAACCGGCCAGGCCTACCGCCTGCCCACCGAGGCGGAATGGGAGTACGCGGCGCGCGGCGGAAACAAAACCCGTAATTATCTTTACGCCGGCAGCAATACGCTCGACGAGGTGGCCTGGTACAGCAGTAACAGCGGCAGCCAAACCCATGCCGTGGGGACCAAAAAAGCCAATGAACTGGACCTTTTCGACTTCAGCGGCAACGTGTGGGAATGGTGCGCCGACGACTGGCACGACAATTATCAGGGCGCTCCGACCAACGGCAGCGCCTGGATAGACAGCCCGAACAGGGGCGGCTACCGCGTGTTTCGCGGCGGCGGCTGGGACAGCACGCCGCGGAATTGCCGCGCCGCCATTCGCCTCTTCAACGGGCCGACGAATCGCCTCAGCCTTGTCGGCTTCCGCCTCGCCCTCCAGTATTGAAGAGACCGCTCCGGCTTTCTTATGTGCTGTAGCGAGGCCCATCCGGCGGGGGCAGATAAGGCCGGCGGAGCAAGGCCGAGGCAGCCGCCGGCGTATGGGTCGAGCCTGAGCTGGGTGGGGAGAACAGAGGGGGTTTGGGGCGCAGCCCCAAAATTTTTTAAAAAAAATCGCACTATGCAGGTGAAAATAATTGCCGTGCCGGCCATGGGCGGCGAAGCGATGAACGAGCAGCTTAATGTTTTTTTACGCAGTAAAAAAATACTGCAAGTGGAGCGGCGGTTGGTCACCCCTTCCGATGGCGGGGCTTACTGGAGTTTTTGCATCCATTACACGGAGGATTATTCGCCGGTAAAAATGAAGGAACGGGTAGATTACAAAGCTATACTGGATGAATCGGCGTTTGAACGATTTTCGCGATTCAGGGAGATTCGAAAGGAAGTCGCATCGCGGGAACAGGTGCCGCCCTACGCGGTTTTTACGGACGAGGAATTGTCCGAGCTTGCCAAGTTTGACGTACTCACTCAATCGGCCATGAAAAGCGTAAAGGGTATTGGAGAGAAAAAAACCGAGAAGTACGGCGTCTATTTTATTCCTCCTTCCCACCATGATCAGGGATAATCATCTTTTAGAACGGATTGCCGATCCGGACAATCTACGATTAGCCAGTTGGAAAGCGGCAAAGGGGAAGCGATATGCCGCGTCGGTACTGGCCTACCAACGGGACTTGGAGCAAAATCTGTTCAAGTTGCGCGCACAGATTTTATCGGGCAGGGTGGAGGTAGGAAGGTATCGGTATTTTAAAGTGTACGAGCCGAAAGAAAGGCAGATATGCGCAAGCGCTTTTAGCGAGCAGGTCTTGCATCATGCATTGATGAACATCTGCCATGACCGGTTCGAGCGATCCTTGATCTTCGACAGTTATGCGAGCCGGAAAGGCAAAGGGGTGTACGCAGCCCTTGAAAGAGCCCGAAACTTTACGGACAGACACGGGTGTTATCTAAAACTCGACGTTAAAAAGTTTTTTGACAGTGTTCACCATGCCGTGCTCAAAAGACAACTTGCGGGTTTGTTTAAGGAAAAAACCTTGCTCTCGATTTTTTATCAGATCATCGACAGTTATGCCGTATCGCCCGAGCGCGGCTTGCCGATTGGTAATCTGACCAGCCAATATTTTGCCAATCATTATTTGTCCGGGCTTGACCATTATATAAAGGAAAAGATGGGTGTAAGCGCTTATGTGCGTTACATGGATGATTTGGTGTTGTGGCATCAGTGCAAGGAACAACTCTGGATCTGGTATGCGCAACTAAGTCGCTTTTTGGAAGACAATCTTCAATGTTCCTTCAAGCCTGTTTTACTGCATAGTGTGGGGCATGGCGTTCCGTTTTTGGGCTACAAGATTTTCCCCGGAGAAGTACGGCTTTTGCCTAAAAGCAAAACGCGGTTTGCGCGAAAAATCAAATCGATTGAAGCCCGGTATCAAAACGGGGAATGGGACGATAAGACCTGCCAGAATCATGCATTGCCGCTTGTCGCATTTGCTCGTCATGCATCTTCCAATAATTTTCGGAGATCGGTACTTTTGCAGGAATAGGTCAGATGCCATAGGGCGACAACCGCGTGAATCGCGGCGGCAGCTGGAACAACACGCCGCAGAATTGCCGCGCCGCCATTCGCAACAACAACGGGCCGACGAATCGCAACAACAATGTCGGCTTCCGCCTCGCCCTCCAGCACATAAGAAAGCCGGACGGCTCTGATGTACAGGTATCTGTCCTGATTCTGTCCATTTCGGACGGGACAAAGAGCGGCTCGGGCAGCCGTTGTGCGGCGGCAGTATTGGTAACGCAGGGATCGCGAAGGTTCTGCCGCTGCTTTTTTACCCTTCCTCCCCAAACAACACCCCCACCACATACGCCAGCACGCCGCCGAAAGCGGCTTCGATGCCGATGACCCAGTTGCGGGCGGTCTCGAAGGGCCAGTCGCCAGCGGGGTTGCGGTTGAGCACCCAGCACAGCAGCAGGAAATAGAGCGGAAACAGCACCCACACCACCGCGCGCAACACGGGCAGGCTGCGTCGGGCGGCGGCGCTCAGGCCAGGGCGGCCGTAGCCTTTGAGGGCGGTGAGCAGGTAGCCGGCCAGCACAGGCGAGAGCAGCCCGATGAGGGTGAGGGCTTCGCCATTGGCGTAGCCGCCGGTGTCTAAGTGAAACAACACCAGCAGGATCAGGGCGATTTGGAAGGCGAGCACCAGCCGGAAGGCCGCTTTTTTGAGTCGTAGGCCGGCTTTTGCGACCGGGTCGGCGGCAGCGGCCGGGCGCTGAACCCAGTCCAGCAGGTCGGCGCGCAGCTGGTTGCGGCGGGTGTCGAGTTGTTCGGCGCTTTCGGTGCGCAGGGCCTGGTCGCGTTCGAGGTCGCTGAGGCGGCCGGAGAGTTGCAGCAGCTCGCCGGCGGCCGGGGCATCGGCCTGGGCGAGCAGCAGGTCGATGGCCTGGCGCAACTGGTCGGCGGCGATGAGTTGGCGTACGGCGAGAAGGGTATCGGGCGTCATGGCGTGGGTTTACAGTTTTTCGAGCAGATAGGCGTTCAGGTCGTTTTTCAATTGCCGGGCATAGGCGGCGAGCTCTTCGGCGAAATCGACTTCCATGTCTTTGTAGCCCTTGCGGCCCACGTCTTCGTAAAACCCGGAGCCGTAGCGGCCATCGACGGAAATATCGAGGGTGAAGCCCGTGCCGGAGGGTTTATACTGAAAACGGAGGGTGATTTTTTCGTTCTTTTTCCAGTTTTGTTCGAGTCCGAAAAAATTGAGCACCTGGGCCAGTTTGGGCTGGTCTTCCCGGATGATCTCGTCGCAGAGGTTGAGGATTTCACATTCGAGCACGTCGCTGTTGGGGGCGTCTTCCAGCCAGCGCAGGGTAGGGCTTCGGTATTGGCATTGTTTGCCGCCATAGCGCTGCCCGACGAAGTTTTTGACATGACCAAACACCGCGGCGCGGCTTACCCGCCGGGCGCTGCCGGCCTGCTGCGTTTTGGGGGCCTTGCGCAGGTCGGGCGGCTGAATGGCGATATAACCCTGCCAGACGCGGCAGTCGAACGAATCGAGTTGCACTTCGCCCTGCACCGCGAAAATGCCCCGATAGAAGCAGGGAACCGAGTCGGGGCGATAGGTATTGAACACCTGTACGGCTACATGATCCACGTCGAGGTCGAATACCCCGGCCGCGCGGTAAAACAGGCGTTTTTCGAGCGGCGTTCCAGTGCGGGCCAGGTACTGCCTGCGAAGAGTGTTCCAGGCCGCCGAGGCGGAATCGCGGTGCTCGAACGGAAAACGCAGCAGTACGACGACCATCGTGTCCACTTTCAGGTCTTCCACATACAGGGTGGGCGAAATGCCCTCGAAGTCGAGCCAGCGTTGATACTCGTTTTTTTGCGCCCAAAACCAGTCGCGATCAGCCTCGAAATGCTGCTGGGCGCCCAGCGCGGCGACGAGCAGCAGTGCAAAAAGTAAACAAGCTGTTTTTTTCATACGGCAATGCGGGTGAGGGCAGCAAAAATGCAATTTTTCAGGCTTGCCGGAAAGCCTTTATTTTTGCCCCCATGATCCTCGTCACCGGCGCCAACGGCCAGCTCGGCCAGTGCTTCCGCCAACTGGCGGCCCGCTTCCCGCAATTTGCCTTTCATTTTGCCGGCTCGGCCGATCTCGACATCGCCGACCGCCGCGCCGTGCAGCGTTTTTTTCAACAAAACCGCCCCGACTGGTGCATCAATTGCGCGGCTTACACAGCCGTCGACAAGGCGGAAAGCGAGCCGGCTCTCGCCCGCCGCGTCAATGTGCAGGGCGTCAAAAACCTGGCCCTGGCCTGCGCGGAAGCAGGCATCCCGCTGGTTCATTTTTCCACCGACTATGTGTACCACGGCGCGAAAAACGCGCCGCTGCGCGAAACCGACCCGGTCAGCCCCAAAGGCGTGTACGCCCGCACCAAACTTGCCGGCGAACGCGCCGCCCTGGCCGCCCACCCGCTTGCCATGGTGATCCGCACCTCCTGGGTGTACGCCCCGCAGGGCCACAATTTCGTGCGCACCATGCTCCGCCTCGCCGCCGACCGCCCCGAACTGCGCGTCGTGTTCGACCAGATCGGCACGCCGACCTACGCCCCCGACCTGGCCGAAGCGGTCATGACCATTATCCAAAAAGTGGAAAACAAGGAAGTTGCCCCCGCCGATCTTTCCGGTATCTGGCATTATTCCAACGAGGGGGTGGCCAGCTGGTACGACTTTGCACAGGCGATTTTTGACCTGAAAAAACTGCCCACCCGCGTACTGCCCATCGAAACCCGCGATTTCCCCACCCCGGCCCAACGCCCGCCGTTCAGCGTGCTCAACAAAGGCAAAATCAAAGCCGCGTTCGGCCTGACTATTCCGCACTGGCGGGAAAGCCTCGAAAAATGTTTGAAGGTTTTTTAGGTTTTGGGTTTTAGGTTTTGGGAGTTGGGTTTTGGCAAAAGGGTTACTTCTGCTCTCCGAAAGTGTCACGAGGCAAAGCCTCGCGCGAGCAGCGGATCATTACTTCCCGAATCCGAAGCGCTATCCGAGAGCAGAAGTAACCCTTTTGCCAAAACCCAAAACCCAAAACCTAAAACCCAAAAAAACTCTAAAACCACCTCATCACCCCCCGCAGCATCAAATCGGCAATTTTGGATTTGTAGGGCGGGTGGAACAGGTTGGTATGCGGGAAGATCCGGTTTTGGTAGGTGACCCCGCGCTGGTTGACGAATTCGAGGAATCCGTGATGGCCGTGGCATTTGCCGAAACCGCTGTTGTTCACGCCGCCGAAAGGCAGGTCGCTGTTGTAGAAGCTGATACCGGCGTCGTTGACGGAGGTGTCGCCCACCCGCGTTTCCCGCAACACCGTTTCAATGACTTTTCGGCGCGCGCTGAAAAGGTGCATGATCAGCGGGCGCGGGCCGGCATTGATGAAGGCCAGGGCTTCGTCGAGGGTTTTGTACGGCCGGATCAGCATGGGCGGGCCAAAGATTTCTTCCTGCCAGATCACGGCGTCTTCGGGCACGTCGGTGAGTACGGTAGGTTCGAAATAGCGCTCGCCGGCATCCAGATGGCCGCCGAAAGCAATTTTTGCGCCACGTTGAACGGCGTCGTCGAGTAGCGACTGGACGCGGGCGAAATGCCGGTCGTTGACCATCCGGCAATAGTCGGGCGTGGCTTTGCGGGCTTCCGGACTGTCGCCGTAGAAGCGGCGGAATTTTTCACCCAGTTTTTCTACCAGGGCGTCGTGTACGCTTTCGTGCACCAGCACATAGTCGCAGGCGATGCAGCACTGGCCGGCGTTGAGGGCTTTGAGCCAGGCGATTTTCATGGCCGCAACATCCAGGTCGGCGCTTTCGTCGACGAGCACGGGGCTTTTGCCGCCCAGTTCGAGCGTCACGGAGGCCAGGTTGCGGGCGGCGGCGGCCATCACCAGTTTGCCTACTGCCGGGCTGCCCGTAAAAAAGATATGGTTGAACGGCAGTTCCGTCAGGTGTTGGGCCAGATCGGGGCCGCCTTCCAGTACGGCAACTTCTTCGGGCGGGAAGCACTCTTCCACGATGCTTTTGATCAGCGCCGCGCTGTGCGGGGTAAATTCCGAAGGCTTCAAAATGACGCAATTACCGGCGGCGACAGCCGAAACCAGCGGCGCCAGGGCCAGGTTGAAAGGAAAATTCCAGGGAGAAAGGATCAGGCAAACGCCTTTGGCTTCGTATCGGATTTCTGATCGCGTGCCGATCAGCATCATCGGGGTGCCTACCCGCTTGGGCGTCAGCCAGGAACTGAGGTGCCGGATGGTGTGCCGGATTTCGGTGTTGATTACCCCGATTTCGGAGATGTTCACTTCGGTTTCGCCTTTGCCAAAATCGGCTTGCATGGCAGCGTACATCTCGTGCCGGCGGCGCAGCAGGCAGTCGTGGAGGCGGCGGAGTTTGGCTTTGCGTTCGCGCGCGGTGCCGCGGGCGACCTGCGGCGCGTGTTCCTGCTGGCGGCGAAAAAGCGCTTCAGCAAGGGCATGTTGAAAATTGTCGGACGAAGGCTGTGTCATGGTATCTGCGGAAAAATATCCTGGGCAAAGGTCGATCATCCGGCGGATTTGTAGCCATACGGTCGCTCCTGGTTTCCAGCCTTAAACAAAGCGGCAAAGGCACTTGTTTTGAATAAGGAGCGAGTGTGTCTATATGGCATTTTTAAAAATTATTACCTGAAAATGACACAAATGGCCGGCGCATATTTTTATTAAATTGTTTTGACAAAAATATAGCACTGAAAAAACTGTTAAAAAATTTGCCCGGAATCAGCACTCGCAGTAAAATTGGGTGTCAGAAAAATAAAATTACCCGTTCGGTCGTCTTCAAAGTGTGGAGCGTTTGCGCTCCGGAAGCCCGACGGAAAGAACTCGCGGTAATCGGAAGCCGGCACTATGAAACAAACCGATCAAATCACGGTTATTTTCAGAACGTCATTCAACGTCCCACCACTGGCTTCCGTTGCCGCATTTTTCACACCTGCCCTTTCGATTAACTGACTGAGACCAAATTGTTCACCTTACAAAATTTGTGTGTTTATGATGAACCTTAGTGTGCAATCTGTTCATTTTCATGTAGATGCCAAACTGATCTCTTATATTGAGAAAAAACTGAGTCGCCTCGATAAAATGTCCAGCTGGATCAAAGACGCGGAAGTACACCTGAAACTTCAGGACACCGGCGGGAAAGTACAGGAGAAAATCACGGAAATCCGGCTGCACGTGCCGGGCGGTTTTCTGGTCGATCGCAAATCCAGCCGCACTTTCGAGTCGGCCATCGATGCCTCGCTCGATACCTTGCGCCGTCAATTGGTGCGCCACAAAGAAAAAATAGCCAACAGTCGCCGTACGCGCCAGCCTAAAACGGCAGCACCCGCAGAAGAATGATGCAGATTGAAGATTTGAAAAAGCAATCTGCCGTGTTTAAATAAATCGATGCCCTGCCCTTGCCGGCGGGGCATCGTCGTTTAGGGCCAATTTTTAAGCGGCGTAAACATATTCCCGCTGCATTGCGTTACTTTTGTTGCCGTATCGGATTTTTTCCATGCTTTCAAACTCCGTTCTGCGTTTTTGGTCGGCCATAGTACTGACTGCTATTGTTGTCGGCTCTCTGCTGACGCGGACAGTGCATGGCGTTTTTCTCCATCACGACCACGCGCACGAACGGCACGCCTGCTCGGCATTTCAGGGCAAACATTCCGGCAACACACACCTGCACGACCAGCGCTATTCCATCGAGGATTGCCCGGTGTGCGAGTTTTGTTTCGCTGTTGCAGATGTGCTTCCTTCTTCGTCATTCCTGCTCGATGAGCTTGTTTTGGCGGAAAGCAGCGCTCCCCGCTATGTAGCGGTTTGGGTCGGCAAACTTGCCGGCGCTTATCACCTGAGAGGCCCCCCACAGGGGTAATTCGCCTCGTTTGCGCCCCCGGAGTCTTTCGTTTGCGGCGCTGTTTCTCTTTTCACAAGTTTGTAAAAATGCTCAACCATGCGTAGGATTTTCTCCTGCCAGGTGGCATTCGCCCTGCTGGGGCTGTTCGGGCGTTTAAGCGCTCAGGACTGCCATGTTGTATTGCAGGGCCATGTTACCGAAGCCGAAACCGGCGAGCCTCTGGCCTATGCCACCGTCTATGTGCACGAGGTAGAACGCGGCGCCGTGACCGATGAAAACGGCTTTTATGCCGTCAACAACCTGTGCGCCGGCCGCGACTACACCGTGGAAGTGCGGCACGTCGAATGTGCGCATATGACCCAGGTCGTGCGGCTCACCGAAAACGTCGCCACTGATTTTCACTTGTTGCACAATGCCGTGCTGGGCGAAGTTCTGGTGGCCGAAAAAGCGCTTCCGCCAAGCCCGGTTCAGGCCGAGAGTACGGTCGCTTCCAGCGATCTGGCGGCAACGCAGGGCATTAATCTCGGCGAAACGCTCAAAAAACTTCCCGGCGTCACCACCCTCAACACCGGCGCTACCATTGCCAAACCCGTCATCCAGGGGCTGCATTCCAATCGGATCGCCATCGTGACCGACGGCGTGGCGCTCGAAGGCCAGCAGTGGGGTAGCGAACACGCCCCTGAAATCGATCCCTTTACCGCCGAAAAAATCACCGTGGTGAAAGGCGCGGCCGGACTTCGCTACGGTGTGGGTGCGCTGGCCGGCGCCGTGGTGCTCGAGCCGGCTCCGCTGCGCACCGAAACAGGGCTGGGCGGATGGTTGAGCCTGGGCGGCTTTTCCAATGGGGTGGGCGGCGTCGCCTCCGGGGCGGTCGACTGGCGCCTGCCTGGCCGCTCGCTGACCTTGCGGCTACAAGGCACCGCCAAACGCAGCGGCAACCTGCGCGCGCCCGACTATTGGCTGGGCAATACTGGCGCCTCCGAACTGGATTTTTCTGCCAGAGCCGGCTGGAAATCGGGTCGCTGGATACACGAATGGGGCGTTTCGCGATTTGCCCAGCGCCTGGCCATCCTCCGCGCGGCCCACGTGGGCAACCTGACCGATTTGCAAAAGGCCATCGCCAGTGACCGACCATTGAACAATCCGGACTTGTTTACCTACGAAATCGACCGTCCTTTTCAAAAAATAGCCCATCATACGGTCAATATCAAAAGCTCGTATCGGTTTTCGGAAACCTGGAAACTCAACCTCCGCTATGCGTTCCAGTCGAACGACCGCGAAGAATACGACGTGGTTCGCAACTCCTCCTCCGCTGCCGACCGGCCCCAGGTGGGTTTTCAGTTGTGGACCAACACCCTCGATGCCTCAATCGAACACTTTCCCATCGATCACTGGGAAGGCGGGGTAGGGGTGCAGGCCATCCAGCAAACCAATATCGTGGGCCGGGGCGGTTTTATCCCCGATTTTCAGGCTTGGGGCGGCTCGGTTTGGCTTACGGAGCGCTGGCGGAAATTTCCCAATCCCTGGGAATTTGAATTCGGCGGCCGCTACGACTACCGCATGAGCCATGCGCAAACCGAGGGCAACCTCATCGATCTCGATACGACCGTTCGATTTGGCAATGCCTCGGCCGCTGCCGGGGTGATTTATCGCTTTTCAAGGCATTTATCGATCACCTTGCATTCGGGCCTCGCCTGGCGTCCTCCCACAGTCAATGAGTTGTTTGCGAGAGGAATCCACCATGGCTCCGGCACCTACGAACAAGGCCGTGCCGACCTGGCCCCGGAAAAAGCCTGGAACAGCAACCTGACCCTGTCGTGGCAACGCGAACGCTCCGAACTCACGCTGACACTCTACCGCAACCAAATCCGGGCTTTTATCTACCTCGATCCGCAAAACACCTTCGTGCTGACGGTCAGGGGCGCATTCCCCGCTTTCTTTTATGCGCAGGCCGACGCCGTGGTGCAGGGCATCGACGGAAGCCTGAGCTGGCCCGTTTCAAAACAACTCAGCCTGGAAGGACGGGTTTCGCTGCTGCGCGGCTATCGCATGGCCCGCGACTCGGGCGAGCAAACGAGCCACCACGACTGGTTGCCGCTGATGCCGGTCGATCGCTTTCAATACGGCGTAAAATGGAGCCTGCCGAATCCGCGCAGTAGTAAAACCAGTGAAACCTACGTGCGGCTCCTTGCCTCTACCGCGCTGGAACAAACCCGCCTGCCCGAAGCGGGTCTGCTCAAAGATGCTCCAAGGGCTTTCACCACGTTCAGCCTCGACGCTGCACACACTTTTCAGTGGAAAAACCAGCCCCTGGAAGTCGGTTTGAGTATTCAAAACATGACCAATCTGCGCTACCGCGAAT
>JADZFP010000011.1 GCA_020849825.1 Saprospiraceae bacterium | reverse complement strand
GCCAGGCGCCCGGCACGTATTCGTTCCGCTACCTGATCGACGCGCCTGCGCCCTGCGCCGACGATGAAACAATCGTCAGCGTAATCATTCACCCCCAGACGATTGCCGATGCGGGCCCCGACATTACCCTGGATTGTATCGAAACCTCGACGGTTCTGGGCGGTCCTGCCACCAGCACCGGTTCGGGAATAAACTACCTCTGGCAACTGAACGGTACAACGGTAGGAAACGCAACGGGACCGAATCTGTCGGTGGAAGCCGGCGGTAGTTACACCCTTGTCGTCAACAACAGCGCGGGTTGTTCGGACACCGACAACGTCGTTGTAGTGGTTGATAATGAGGCGCCGCAGGCCGGACTGATTTCAGTAAAAGACGTGCGTTGCTTTGGCGAAACAAACGGAGCAATACTGGTCGACTCGGTTGCAGGCGGGCAGCCGCCGGTACTGTTCTCGCTGAACAATAGTCCATTTACCGCCAACAATTTCTTTGCCGGTTTGCCCGAGGGCGGATACGTCGTAACGCTGCAAGGCGCCAACGGTTGCACCTGGACGAGCGATTCACTCTTTATTGAAGAACCGCCTCTGCTGGAAGCGTTGTTGGGTAATGATATTCGTGCCAAACTGGGCGACTCCGTGTTCCTCGAACTCAACACTTTGCCCGTAAATGCCCCATTGAGCGACATCGTCTGGAGCCCTTTGCTCGATTCCGCGCGCGCGGGCACCAATGAGCAACGTTTCTTTCCGCTGCGCTCATGGCAAATCAGCGTTATGGTCACAGATTCAAATGGTTGTACTGCCACCGATCGCATCAACGTGCTGCTCGACAAACGCCGGAATGTATTTATTCCAAATATTCTTGCACCTGCCAGCAGCGAAAACGGTTTTGTCACGATCTATGGGGGACAAGACGTGGTGGAGATCGAGTCTTTCCGGATTTTCGACCGATGGGGCGAAGCCATTTTTGAAGCCTATGATTTCCAGCCGGAAGAAGTGGAGTGGGCAGGCAAACAACGCGGCGAAGAAGTTTTGCCCGGAGTTTATGTCTACTACGCCGTCATTCGGTTTATCGATGGAGAATCAGAAGTGTTCACCGGAGACATTACTGTATATCGCTGATTTTGAACAACTTATTATAAATTCAAAAACAGACTTATAATCACCCAGACATTAGGATATTGTAAAATATTTCAATAATCCAATGGAGTCAGGTCGTTAAAATGGCGGCGCGAAAGAATTTCAAAATAAAATTCTTCCTTCTTTTGCACCGGCTTGGAGGCGGAAAACTCCGCGACCTGACTCCAAACACGCCTTTTCCCTAGACGTATCTTTCCTGTCCCGAATCAATTTAGTATTTAATCCTACCCGACATCCGCCCTTGCCGAACAGCTTGCGCGCGGTCGTCGGCACCCAGCTATTTTTGATTACTTAAACTACAATTCATGGTGAAAAGACTACTTCTTGTTTCCATGTTACTGGCCCAGACAGGCTTGTTGCTGGCACAATTACCCAGCCCTTGCCCCTCCAACAGCACACCTCCGGCCGACAACTGTATCAATGCCTGTATTTATTGTAATTTCAACGGTATCTCAAGTTCCACTTCGGGTTATACCGGCGCATTTGTCCCAGGCTTTTGCGGCACCATCGAAAACGAGCAATGGCTCGGTTTTATCGCAGGTGCGGGTTCAGCTACTTTTACGGCTACTCCGACCAACTGCCAAAACGGCGACGGTGTGCAGATTGCCCTTTTCGACGCCTGCGATTCGGACCCGATCGAATGCAACGGCGGTTCGAACGGCGGCGGGGGCACTCCGGTCAGTATTTTTTCCAACCTCAACCCGGGTTCTAATTACTTCCTGCTGATCGACGGATATGCCGGCGACCAATGCAGTTTTACCATTACGGTAGATCCGCCGGAAGCAGTATCTGCGCCGCCCGTGGGGCCGGTAAGCCCTTTGCAAGGCCCTTTGCAGGTATGTCCGGGCGCCACTGTAACCTTTTCCGTACCCGAAGTATCAGGCGCCGGCGGCTATATCTGGACCGGCCCGAACGGGACGCTGGTCAATGGTCAGCCTGTCCCGGAAACCATCACCGCGGTCGATGGCGGTAATACCGTAGAAGTTACGTTCGGGGCCAACGGCGGTCAAATATGCGTACAGGCGGTCAACTCCTGTTTTGCCGGCGCCACAGTATGCCGCAATGTTACTGTCGCACCGATTCCTCCTACCCAACTTCCTCCGGCCGTGGTGTGTAATGAGGACCTCCCCTACGAGCTTCCCTGGGGCACCCAGGTGACCAGTTCGGGTAATTACCAAAACCTGTACGAATCCTATCAGGGTTGCGACAGCCTTGTACGGATCAACGTCACCGTTAAACCGCCGATTATCAAGAACCTTCCGCCCATGGTGGTATGCGCAGGCGAATGCGTCAACATTTGCAGCGAACAATACTGCGACGGCGGTAATTACACCCATATCTGCGATTCATATCAGGGGTGCGACAGCGTCGTTTTATTTACGGTCACGGTACTTGATCCCGTTGCCGAAATTCTGGCCAATGGTTCGATCACTTGTTCAACTCCCTCTCTTTTGCTTAATTCGGCGCCTTCACAACCCGGAACGACAAAAATCTGGAAACTCATGCCCTCCGGAATTGTCGTCGGAACCGGCAATACGCTCTCCGTCGGACAAGCAGGCACCTATGTGCTGGTTGCCAGCATGTCGCAAGGCGGCGTTCAATGTGTCAAATCAGATACCATCGTCATCAATGCCAATAATACCCCCCCTACGCTTACCGTAAACGGGGGCGTGATCGGCTGCGGCGCCTCAACGACGACCCTGACAGCAAACACAAATGCCGGCAGCCCGACTTTCATGTGGAGCAATATGGCCAATACACCGAGTATTACGGTGGGGACGCCAGGGCCGTACAGTGTTACGGTGACCAACCCATCCAATGGGTGTACAGCCACCGCAACGACCAACGTAACAGGCAATACCACTCCGCCTACCGCGAGCGCCTCCGGCGGCACGCTTACCTGCGCGACAACGAGTTTGCCGCTAAACGTGACGACCAATGCGACAAGTGCCTTGTATAGTTGGTCGGGACCGAATAGTTTCAGTTCTACCCTGGCCAACCCATCGGTCAACACCGCCGGGACGTACACTGTGACGGTGACGAATCAGAGCAACAACTGCACGTCGACGGCTTCCGCTGTCGTCAACCTGAACAACACGGTCCCGGGAGCAAATGCGATTGGCGGCACCATCGGCTGCAACAACCCGGTTGTGACCCTGAACGGCAGCTCCCCGACGTCCAATTCTAATTTCAGCTGGACCGGCCCCAACAGCTTCAGCGCATCCATTGCCAATCCTACGACCACCAACGCCGGTACTTACACGCTGACCGTACAAGGCCCCAACGGCTGTACCTCCACGGCGACCACGGTTGTCGACGGCAACGTGATTCCGCCCAATGCAGTAGCAACCGTAAGCGACATTCTGACCTGCAGTGTCACCACTGTACCGCTCACCGGTTCTTCATCGACACCAGGGGTCACCTACTCCTGGTCGGGCCCCAATAGTTTCAGTTCGAACCAACAGAATCCTTCTGTTAGCGCAGTTGGTAACTATGTGCTGACGGTTACCGGTACCAATGCCTGTACTTCGACCAGCACGGCTGTCGTAAACGGCGATTTTGCAGCGCCCAACGCTTCTGCAACGGGTGGCGTAATTACTTGTTTATCAACATCCACTACGATTTCCGGCAACTCCACGACTCCTGGCGCCACCTACGATTGGTCGGGGCCGGGCAACTTTATGTCGAATGCTCAAAACCCGACGGTTAACAACGTCGGCACCTATACCTTGACTGTTATCGGGACAAATGGCTGCACCTCGACTGCAACAGCCGACGTCAGTCCGGACGCCAACGTGCCCAATGCCACGGCCGATGGGGGCACACTGAATTGTGTCGTCAATTCCGTTACCTTGAATGGCAATTCGACTACACCCGGTACAAGCCTGAGCTGGACCGGGCCCAACAGCTTTACTTCGACTTTGCCCAACCCGACGGTCGCCGATCCGGGTATTTACACCCTCACGGTACTGAACCCCAATAATGGCTGTACCGCACAGGCTACCGCCAATGTGGACCTGGACGACCTGCCGCCCGGCGCTACTGCAACCGGCGGTACGGTCACTTGCGCTACACCTTCCATTGCACTCACCGGCGCCAGCTCGGGCGCCACACCGACGTGGAACTGGACGGGGCCCAACAGTTTCAGTTCCAACCTGCAGAATCCGCCCGTGACCGATGCAGGCAACTACCAACTGACGGTCACCGGGGCCAACGGCTGTACGTCGACCGCAACCACGACTGTTGTTGCCGATCAAACAGCGCCTCAGGCAACGGCCACGGTCGATGACGTACTCACGTGCTCGATTACCACTACACTGGTCAATGCAAGTGCCACCAGCGTTTCACAGCCGGTCTCCTTCGCATGGAGCACGGGGGCTCAAACCCCCTCGACGGTAATCGGAACACCCGGCGCTTATGATGTAACGGCCACCTCAGCCAACGGCTGCACCAACGTCGCGACGGTAACCGTTCAACAAGATATTGCCGCTCCTGATGCTACCGCGACGGGCAACACGATCGATTGCAACAACCCGCAAGTCCCCATTCAGGGCAACTCCGCAACCGCAGGCGTCAACTATGCCTGGACAGGACCGAACAGCTTCAATTCTCCGTTGCAAAATCCGGATGTCCTCGACGAGGGTGCATACACACTGACGGTAACCGGGCCAAACGGTTGTACGTCGACGGCCACTGCGATTGTCGCACTGGATACCGAATTACCGGTGGTAAATGCCCTTGTCGGCGCGGTACTGACCTGTGCGACGCCTTCCGTCTCGATCGAGGCGACAGTAACCAACGGCACTTCTCCGATCCAAACGCTGAGCTGGGCTGGGCCTAACAGCTTCTCCGATAGTCAGGAAGACATTTCTATTACCGAACCTGGCGATTACACCCTCACCGCTGTTTCTCAAAACGGATGTTCCGCCACCATTACGGTAAATGCCACGCAGGATATCGCTACCCCGGTAGCGGCTGCTCTGGGTGGAGAACTAAGCTGCGCGACGACCAGTATTGCCCTCGATGGTAGTTCAACCACTTTGGGCGTGAGTTACAACTGGGATGGCCCTAACGGTTTTGTCTCCAATCTCGAAGATCCGACGATCGATCTGGATGGACAATATTTCCTGACGGTAACAGGCCCCAACGGTTGCACCTCGACTGCATCCGCCACGGTTACTTCCAACACAATCCCGCCCGGCGCCACTGCTGATGCAACCAACAATCTCGATTGCGACGACCTGAACAGTTCATTGCAAGGTACCACTACTGCGTCCAATGCCCTGTTCGCCTGGACCGGCCCCAATGGATTCACATCCGATCAGCCCAACATTAGTATTTCCGAGCCGGGCATCTACGATCTGCTCGTAACCGGTCCGAACGGTTGTACTTCTACCGACAACGTGACGGTAACCCAGGACATTAACCCTCCCGGTGCTACGGCTTTGGGTGGCACTATCGACTGTTTCTCCGGAGAAGCGACACTGCAGGGCAATTCACCAGCCCTGGGTGTGAGCTGGCTCTGGAATGGCCCCAACGGCCTGGTGCTGGCAGAGCAAAACCCGCAAGTCAGTACGCCCGGCCAATACTTCCTGACGGTCACCGGCGCCAATGCCTGCACCTCCACAGCTACCGCCACGATCAACCAAAACACCGACGCACCGGTTGTCGATCTTACAGGAGGAGGCACTTTGACCTGCACACAAACCAGCCTGACACTCAACGGCGATATTCAAACCGCCGGCGCCACCGGCTTGTGGAGCGGACCCAACGGGTTTACTTCCGATCAAAACAGTGTGACGGTCAGTGTGCCTGGTGAATATACCTTCACCGTAACTGCACTCAATGGCTGCAAATCGGCGCCCATTATTAACGTATTTGAAGATGTCGCCGCTCCGGAAGAAGTACTTGCGACGGGTGGCCTGCTGAATTGTACGTTTACCAACGTCACCTTGAATTCCTCCTCCATTACGCCCAATGTGACGTACAGCTGGACGGGTCCGGGAGGTTTTGTCTCTAACGACCAGAACCCTGCTGTAACCAACCCCGGCACTTATGTGGTTACCGCCACCAATCCGGTAAACGGCTGTACGAGCTTTGCATCGGCCGTCGTAACACAGGACCCGACAGTGCCCGATATTTCCGTCACGACCGAAACGATCGACTGCCTTACGCCCTCGGTCGTACTGGATGCCGTTACCACAACTCCCAACGTCGACTTTGTCTGGACGGGCCCCAACGGCTTTACCTCAACGGTGCAAAGCCCGACGGTAAGCGTATCGGGTAATTACTCCGTGGTAGCCACTGCTCAAAGTGGTTGCACCTCCACATTCGATATCGAAGTGCCGGAAAATACAAACGCTCCCGGCGTAACTGCACAAGGGGTTATTCTGACCTGTACGGAACCGACCAACACGATCACGTCCAGTTCGCCCACTTCGGGTGTGACGTATTCCTGGACGGGCCCCGGCGGATTCGTTTCCAGTCAGCAGAATCCATCCGTCAATCAGGTGGGTACCTACACCATTGTTACAACCAACCCGATCAACGGCTGTACATCCTCCGCTACGGTCGAGGTAGAGCCCGACGCCAGCATCCCGCAGGTAAGCGCTACCGGCGCAACGATTACCTGCGCGATTACCAGCGTTCAGATACAGGCTAGTTCCAACAACCCGGACGTGACCTACACCTGGTCGGGCCCCGGCAACTTCTCGTCCAACGTACCCAACCCGACGGTTACCATTCCCGGTAATTACACGATAGTTGTACAAGCACCCAATGGTTGTACCAGCACAACCGGCACGACGGTAATTGGAGACACCAACCCGCCCGTGCTTTCGTTGGGCAACCCGGACGAACTGGATTGCAATACCTCGGAAGTCAGTGTCAACGTTAGCGTACAGGCCCCGGGCAATTATCAGTATGCCTGGTCGACCCAAACGGGGAATATCATCAGCGGCGTCAATCAGCCGGTGGCCCTGGTCAGTGCGGCTGCCTTGTACGACGTGGTCGTTACCAATCTGCAAAACGGATGCACGGCAACCGACAACGTACAAGTGCTTACCGACCCCTCGACACCATCCGGAGCCGCCATTCAGGAACTTGGTATTCGTTGTTTTGGCGAAACCAACGGTTCTTTCTCGATCGATTCCATTCAGGGCGGAACGCCGCCGTTTATGTACTCTTTTGACGGCGGGCCCTTCATTGCCACGGCTGCTTACGGCGGTCTGCCGCCTGGTAATTATCCGCTTGTTGTTCAGGATGCAAATGGTTGTGAATTCAGCACAACGGTGAGCATCGCCGACGCGGAGCAGTTGATCGTCAATCTTGGCCCCGACACGACCATACACCTCGGCCAACCGCTGACAATTACGGTGGATGAATCGGTTGTCAATCAAACCGTTGATACCCTCGTCGTCAATCCGGCAGAAGTGCTGACGCTGTACTGCGACACTTGCAGCAATCCGTACCCGACCTATACTTTCCGTTACCGGGTACAAGCGGAAACAGCGCGCGGATGTCGCGCTTCGGACGAAAGGGTAATCATCGTCAACAAGGAACGTTACGTGTACATTCCGACGGCTTTCGACCCGGACAGCGGCAACGACAACGACGTATTCACCGTATTTGGCGGTGAGGATGTCGTAAAAATCAAGTCGTTCCAGGTATTCGACCGTTGGGGAGCGCTCGTGCACGAATACTTCGACTTTACACCCGACCAATCGAGGGTAGCCGGCTGGAACGGCACGGTAAGAGGAGAAAAAGCCACTCCGGCAGTTTTTGTTTATTATGCAGAAGTGGAATTTAAAGACGGTGAAACAGTGCTGTACAAGGGAGACGTGACCTTAATACGCAAGTAAATTTGACCTACCGAATATTCTGGCAAAGCCCGCAGCGAACGATCGTTGCGGGCTTTTGCCTGAATAGGCAAAGTGTAACGTCTTGAAAATTCGGCAAGCTTGCTATCTTCGCCCGCAACAATGGCTTTGTCCATTTTTTTTCTTTTGCCTATTCGCTTCTGTTCAAAATTTTCATCTCCCTCCGGGAAGCGTTTTACCTGCCTTGCGAGTCTATTCCCTTATCGTTAGTCCATTCATCATTCCGAACTTATACACATTAACTTTCATGAAGAGAAAACTACTCCTACCTCTCGCCTTGATTGTTTGCGGTTGGTTTGCCGCAAAAGCTCAGGTCACGCCGGCGTGCCCAACGCCGCCGCCGCCGGGCGCAGAAAGCTGTCAACAAACTTGCGTTTACTGCGATTTTGACGGCTACATGGGTATCAACAACGGCACGCCATCTGGCGGCAACACGGTGTGCGGCGCTATCGCCCTTCACAACGACCAGTGGTTTGGATTCGTTGCCGGCACCGAATCCATTTCTATCGAAATTCTCACCAGCAACTGCCAAAACGGTGATGGCCTGCAGGCTGCGTTTTTTGAAGCCTGCGGGGAAGATGCCATCGTTTGCAACCCTGGCTCGGGCGGCGGCGGCGGCATTCCCCTGCCCCTTACATACTCGAACTTTGTCCCCGGACAGACCTACTATCTCATGATCGATGGCTGGACGGGAGATATTTGCAACTACGAGATCAATGTCACCGACGGTTCGGTAACCCCTCCGCCGCCCGGCCCGGCCAACGCCCCCCAGGGACCAACCGTGGTGTGCCCCGGTGCAACGGTTACTTTCACCGTACCGGAAACCGTCAACGCCGGCTTTTACAACTGGACGGCGCCTGCCGGCTCGCTCATCAACGGCAACCCGACCCCTGAGAACTTTGAAGCGCCGGATGGCCTCAGCGTAGATATTACCTTCGGCAACGTAGGCGGTCAGGTATGCGTACAAGTCGGCAAGGCCTGTTTCCCTCCTACCCAACAATGTATTACCGTAGTAAACCAACCGATCCCGGCCACCATAAAACCCGACATTATCGTCTGTTATGACGAACTTCCTTACGAATGGGAAGAGTCGCCCAATACGGTTATTAACAACCCGGGCACTTTTAACCTGACTTCCTCGCCCTATGATTCCTATCTGGGTTGTGATAGCACGGTTAAACAAAAAATTATCGTCAAAAATCAGATCAAAACCAATCTAGGTTTTAAATACCTGTGCGACGATGAATGTTTGAATGTCGGTATCATGACTTTCTGCGACCCCGGTCAATACACCGAAACCCTCGAGTCCTTCCAGGGCTGCGACAGTTTGGTGGAATTCACCATCATCAAATTGCTGGCCGACGCCAATATTCAGGCGCCTACGCCAATCAACTGCACCAATCCGGTTCTCACACTTAATAGTGCGGGTTCTTCGCCCTCACCCGGAGGCTCCACCATTTACACCTGGTACAACACCAACTGGCTCCCGATCGGCAACCAAACAACGCAAAACGTCAGTACTTCCGGTACTTATTCACTGGTTGTCAGCACCAACGGCGGCGGCAATTCCTGTAAGGATACCGCCACCGTCGTCGTGACCGCCAACACCGCACCTCCTGGCGTAACCGCTACCGGCGGTACAATTGGCTGCCAAAGCAACAACCAGAATATTACGCTTCAGGCGACATCCGGCACCTCGGGTGTGACTTACCAATGGAGCGGCCCGGGCATTTCGCCGGCCAACCAGTTCTTGCAGAATCCGACGGTCACTACACCGGGAACTTACACCGTTACGGTCACCAACCCGGTCAACAACTGCACGTCCATTGCAACTGCTTCTGTTTTCGCCGACAATACGCCGCCTAATGCTTCGGCTACGGCCCCAACTATTACCTGCGGTTCGCCAACCATCGCCATCAACGGCGCAACCAACGTGCCCAGCGCCAATTTCCTCTGGAGTGGCCCCGGTATCAATGCCGGCAATCAGAATATGGAAGACCCGACGGTTAGTGTGCCCGGTACCTACAACGTCACCGTGACCAATACGGTAAACAGTTGTACCAACACGGCCACCGTTACGGTCAATCAGGACATCGCTGCGCCGACCGCCTCGGCAGGCGCCGACCCGACCATCACCTGTTCCCAGACCAGCGTGTTGTTGAATGGCAGTGGTACTCCCGCCAACGTCAACTTCCTCTGGACAGGTCCGGGCATTACGCCGGCCAATGAAACCTTGCCCAATCCTTCCGTTACTCAAGCTGGGAATTATATCCTGACGGTAACGAACCCGACCAACGGCTGCATCAAAAAGGATACTGTTGCCGTGCTGGCCAATATCGCTCCGCCTGTCGCAGATGCCGGCGCCAATACGACGCTCACTTGTGCCATCACTTCGGTTATCATTGGCGGAAGCACTTCCAGCCAGGGCGCCAATTTCCAGGCCACCTGGACCGGACCAGGAATCAATGGCGGCAATGCCAACCAGTTTACGCCCACGGTCTCCATTTCCGGCAACTACCAAATCACGGTACTCAATACTCAAAACGGCTGTACCGCTACCGACAACGTAACGGTGGCGATCAATACAACTGCTCCCACAGCCAATGCAGGCGCAGATGAAACACTGACCTGCACGACCACCAACGGCGTAACGCTCAGCGGCAGCGGTGCTCCTGCCAATGTCAGTTACCTCTGGAGCGGCCCCGGTATCGGCGCCAACAATGAAACCCAGCAAAATCCGACCGTGACCGTAGCCGGCAATTACGTATTGCAGGTTACAGACCCTGTCAACGGCTGTACCGCTACCGACCAGACAATCGTCGATCAGGACGCCAACGTGCCGGTCGCCAATGCGGGCGCCGACCTGATCCTGAATTGTTCTGTCAACTCCGTAGATATCGACGCCTCGGCATCGTCCACAGGCGCCAGCTTTACCTACCAATGGCTGGGGCCGGGTATCAATGCAGGCAACAACTCGCTTCAAAACCCGACCGGCATCAACTTGCCGGGAACCTATACCCTGACAGTTACGAACACTGCCAACAACTGCTTCAACACGGACGTACTGATCGTTGATATCGACACTATCCATCCCG
>JADZFP010000010.1 GCA_020849825.1 Saprospiraceae bacterium | reverse complement strand
TATACGTGCCGCGGTCTGGCTGGAAAAAGATACTCATTTCCCAGCAGTGCAGGTCACGGGTAAGCCCGAAATCAGGATAGACCAGCGAATTGGTCGGAAAATCGTAGTTGATATTACGGATCGACAGCGACCATTTGGAGGTCAGAGGGATACTGCCCGACAGGCGAAGGGCGTGGCTGTTGATCCGGAATGTATCCCGATTGGTGCCCGGCACGAGGGTGCGCACATAGCCGATATTGTAGCTGATATTGAAATTGTCAAACCAACCCAAAAAGTCGTCGGAAGCGGCGCCCTGGGCCGGAGCCGATTGTATTTTGCCCGCTGTCCCGCCGGGTTGATCCGCCTGCCCGGAAAAGATGGCGCGCATTTGCCCGACGGTGAACCCGGTGGTGATGTCGAAACCGAAGTTGCTGACCCGCACCAGTTTGCCATCTTCTTTCAAAGTTGTTTTGTTGATCCGCGTACCTTTTTCATTCACCATATAAGGGTCGAACTGGGTTCGCCAGTTGAGCGTCACCAGGCCTTTGAAAAAACGGAACACCCCGCCGGTACTGATCGGACTCCAGTTGAGCGAGTCGGCGGTGAGGCTGTAATTGCCAGTGAAGGTCAGGTTGTCAAAAATCCGGGTGTTTTTGCCTTTCCCGGTTGTATCCTGTTTTGATTTGTGTTTGATTTCCAGGACGTTGGAAATACTGTACGACAAGGCTACATCCCTCGGGTTGTACGTCGGGCGCCCGAAGATAGCCTGGTCGTAGATGGAGTACCGCTGCGGCTTGTTTACGTCGGCCCGCAGGTCGGTGTCGACAAATTTGAAATAGCGATCGTAACGCGAGTTGGTAAAATCGGGGCCGAAACCGGTCGATACGGAAGGCTTCATCGTATGCCGGATACCTTTCAGCCAGCCATCGCCTTTGAAACGTTTGGTGAGAAACAAAGCAGTATTGACGGAAATACCGGCATTGAACGTGCGGAAACTGTTAAAACCCCACACGCGGCGGGTCGTATCCACGCCGTAGCGCAGGGTATCGGTCGTAATCAGGAGTTCGCCGTTGTCGTCGAAGGTATCGCGCCGCACGACGTACTGGTTGAGCAGTTCCTTTTCAATCGCGTAAGGGTACCAGTTTTCCTCGTAGTTGAGGTTGGGCGTAACGTTGATGTACTTGAAAATCTTGAAGTTAAAATCTGTAGTCGCCTTGTGCTGGATACCCATTCTGGCGCTGTTCAGGGTTTGTTGGGTAAACAGCAGGGTATCCACGGTCTGGAAATCGTTGCGCAGTTGGGAAGTGCTCTGGAAGGAGATTTTTTCATACCAGCGCTCATTGCCCACCGGGTTTTTCCGCTTGAACGGAAACACCCGTTGCACGGTGAAAGTGGCCGTGGGCAGGGTGATGGTCATGATCCGGGTTTGGGTATTCTGCGAGTGCGAGAGGCCTGCCGTCAGGTTGAAGGGTTTGCCCGGAAACGTCTGGGTATAATTGATGTTCGACGACAGGGTATTGCGGTATACGCTGTTGAAATCGTTGAAGTTGCGATTCTGGTCGCGGTTGGTTTCGATATTGACGCTGCCGCCAAACTTGCGCGTCGGGTGCGCATTGGCGGCCTGGTTGTGCGTCCAGGTGATACCGAAAGAGCGCGCGCGCAGTTTTTCAGCCTTGGCGTTTTCCGTGACGCGCACGTTGCGGCGAATCTGGAAATTACCCTCGTAAAAATACCGCCGTTTGTAGCGCAGGTTGCCGTTCATGCCCCAGGAGCCGCTGGTGTAGGCATTAAAAAGCACTTGCGCGTCGAGGTAAGGAGAAATGGGCTGATACCAACCCCAATCGCGTAGCCCCAGGCCCTCCCGGTCGGCAAATTCGAAGTCGCGCGGAATGATCAGGCCGGCTTTTCGGGTTTTGGTCAGGGGAAAAAATCCGAACGGGATGACGAGCGGCGTAGGCACGCCCCCGACTTCGAGGTTGGACAGACTGGTGACGACCAGTTTGTCGGGTATAACTTTCAGTTTGCGGGTACGGAAGCCGTAGTGCGGGTGTTCGGCGTCGCAGGTGGTAATGATGGCATCCTGGTTGTAAATGGTATTCCGGGCTTTCGTCAGGGTATCGGTCGTAGCGGCGCCGACAAATTTAGCTTTTGCCCCGAGCACGTAAAGGTCTTCCTGTTTGGTGCGGGCTTCGTAAATGATCCCTTTGCGGGTTTTGAAATTGTACCGGAGTTTGCCCGCAGAAAAGCTTTGGTCGCCGTCCTGAAACTCCGGAACGCCCGTTTTTTGCCCGAGGCTGTCGAGGCCCGGTTCGGCGCTCACTTCATTTTTGGAATAATCGAGCAGGATGTAGTCCGCTTTCAGTTTGATGGAGGTGTAATTGAGGAAAGCCGCGCCATAGAGGTGAAGTTGTTTGTTTTTGACGTCGAACCACATGGAATCGCGGGCGCCGTAATCGACCGTACCTTCGAGGCCGTCGTCGGAAAATTTAACACGACTGAGATCGACGACTGCGGAATCGCGGCGAATCGGGGAGAGGGAATCGGGTCGAAGCCCCGAATTGGCCCGTATACTGTCGAGCAAAGCAGGCGAAATCGAATCGCGCGTCGCCGGTGGCGTCACGATCTGTGCAACAGCATCCGGGTGGAGCAGCAGCAGAAGGACAGCGATTTGGCAGAAAAGGCGATATTTGCCCAACAATTTCTTCACACAGTCAGATATTTGCGGTAGAATTTTACCGTTAATCAGCACCGATGACCCTTTCTGCAAACCTTGGTCAAAACCGGTTTATGCAAAAAAAATCAACCCTGCAAACGCTGATGCTCCTTCCGGTGTGGCTCGTTTTGCAAAATTTTAACATTGTCGCCTTTCCGGAAGGATTGCTCGCAGCCAGCGGCAAAAGTAATGAATCCCTGCAAGCCGCACCCCGGCAGGCGGATAATGGCTACCGGATAAAAAAAGTCGTGCTCGACGCCGGCCACGGTGGAAAAGACCCGGGCTGTATCGGCGCTATTTCGCGCGAAAAACACAATACGCTCGCCATCGTGCTCAAACTGGGCGCCTTGATCGAGGAAAACTGCCCCGACGTGAAGGTCATTTATACGCGCAATACCGACGAGTTTATCCAACTCAAGGAGCGCGCTGCCATCGCCAACCGGGAAAAAGCCGATCTCTTCATCAGCGTGCATTGCAACGCGATCAGCGCCCCCCATTTCCACGGCGCCGAAACCTACGTGCTGGGTTTGCACCGCGCAGACGACAACCTCGAAGTAGCCAAACGCGAGAACGCCGTCATCATGCTGGAAGACAATTACAAG
>JADZFP010000009.1 GCA_020849825.1 Saprospiraceae bacterium | reverse complement strand
CTTTTGAGCATCGATAGCATCACGTAAACGCATTGTTCAATGGCCTACCCAAACAAGATTATTCGCAACCCGCTTACCGGACAAGACATCAAATTCCTGCAAACTGCCCGCGATACCGGCGGCGCATTACTAGAGATGGAATCCACCTATGCCGGTCATTCCACCGAACCCGCCCCTCATTACCATCCGCAGCAGGCGGAGGATTTCACGGTGCTGAGCGGCGTACTGAGCGTCCGGATCAACGGCGAAATACAGCTGCTTAAAGCCGGCGAAAGCATTCACATTCCAGCCAATACCGTGCACGGCATGTGGAACAACACCGACCAGCCTGTGGTGGTCAACTGGCAGGTGCGTCCGGCACTCGACACCGAACAACTGCTCGAAACCGGCATGGGGCTGGCCACAGATGGCAAAACGAATGCCCGGGGTATGCCCGGCATATTGCAGGTTGCGCTGATGGCCGGTCGCTTTTCGCACGAATTCCGGCTGGCCCGGCCGCCGTTTTGGTTGCAAAAGACCCTGTTTTTCGTGCTTGCGCCTTTCGCCCGGCTGGCCGGCTACCGGGCAACCTATTCGGAGTATCTGGATTGACCCGTCCTGTTTTCAGTTTTCTTCGATTTCAGGCGCCCCTTTCTCCTTTTTGGATGGCCCGAGTGTGATCTGGCAGCCCAACTGGAGAAAACTGCGCCCGGTTTCATCCGTCAGCCGGTAGTCGAACTGATGTACCCAGCCGGCAGAATAACTGAACGCGCCGGAGCGCAAAACCAGCCCCAGAAACGATCGGTTTCGCTCGAAATACGGCGCACGGTTGGTCAGAAAAATTTCGTTCCAGATAGAGGCAAATAGCTCTTTTTCCGGTGCTCCCCAAAAATACAACGGCGCCGACAACCCCAAACGGTAACGAAAACGGTTGCGATAGCCATTTTTGGTAAACCGCTGTTCGGCGCGGTAGCGATGGTCGATATTGAGCTGGTAAAGGTTGTTGCGCATACCGATTTCCAGCCAACTCCGAATCTCCTGCTGCGCCTTTGGCGTCACGAAATTGCCGCCGGCCTGATAAGTATCGTAGCGACCCACACCGCCCGTCACGGCGATCTGGTCGTTCAGTTTCCAGCTGATGCCGCCTTTTACCTCGTAATAATGAAACTGTTGATAAAAAGCCAAGCTGCGCAACTGGGCTTCGCCAAACAGGGTAAGCTTCTGGCTGGGCTGATAACGCAAATGGAGAATATTCCAGCTGCCCAACTGGGCATGTGCCGCAATGCTGGTCAGCAGAAAGCACCAGAACAATCCTTTGCGCGAAAAAGGGTTGAACAATCTCATAGTTGTTTGATCGAATAACAAAAAACGGGGCGGAAGGTAAGATCAATGCCGGGCTACGTCAAAGCCTGGCACAATACCCTATCTTTTCGGGCAAATTTCCGACAGATGACGCACGCCGAAATCGCCCGACTCCGCCTCCTGCATCAACACCTGCCAAGCGGTCCGCACCAGACCCCCAAAACGCTGGTGTCGCACATGGGCGCCATGCAGGCCCAGGATTATGCCATGGCCAAATGGGCGCTTGGCATACGTATTCCCGGAATTACCGACGAGGTCGTCGAGCAGGCGCTGAACAGGGGCGAGATCATTCGGACCCACATCCTTCGGCCTACCTGGCATTTCGTCGCGCCCGAAGACCTGCCCTGGATGCTGGCGCTCACCGCACAGCCGATCCGCAACTTGATGGCTTCCAACGACAAGCGCCTGGGTATCGATGCAACCCTCGTCATCAAAACCAACGACATCGTCGGGCGGGCGCTCCGCGACGGCGATGCGCTGACCCGTGAAGAAATCGCAGACTTGCTTCAGCGCGAAGGAATTGCCACCGACGAAAACCGCCTTTCGCATTTTCTCATGCACGCCGAACTGGACAGGATTGTAAAAACCGGGCCCCGGCGGGGAAAACAATTTACTTACGTGCGGCTCGAGTTGCCGGAGGCGCCTGCCCGCTCCCGGGAAGAGAACCTGGCCGAACTCGCCCGGCGCTATTTTACCAGCCACGGGCCCGCTTCGGTCCACGATTTTCAGTGGTGGTCGGGGCTCACACTGGGCGAGGCACGCAAGGGACTTGCGGCTATCGGCAGCGATTTGCAGGCACTGGCCCTCGACGATCAAACGTATTATTTTACCGGGTCATTCACCGATAAGGCCGGTTTAGAGGCAGGCTTTCATCTGCTGCCGGCTTTCGACGAAATGCTGATCGCCTACAAGTCGCGCCACATTTCCCTGAACATCTCCTTTACATCGGCAAGCATCTCCAGCAACGGCATTTTTTACCCGGTGATGATGGCCGACGGCCAGGTAGTCGGCACCTGGAAACGACAAAGCAAACCGCGTGGCGTACAGGTACAACCGCAGTTTTTTCGCGACCGGCCGGATGAGAAAAGTCTGTCAGCGGCATTATCTCGTTTTGGTGTTTTTTTAGGACAAAAAGCAGAAATTGCCCCCTGATATCTTTTCCGAATTCTTCGTCATTTGATCAACTTTCCTTTTGACATGAAAAAACACCAACCCACCCGCCGCGACTTTCTCAAAACCACCGCCGCACTGACCGGCGGCGCCATGCTTTCCGGTTTGCCCCTGGCCCAGGCCGCGCAAAGCCTCGGCGACGACACCATTAAAATCGCCCTGATCGGCTGCGGCGGGCGCGGCACCGGCGCCGCCATGCAAGCGCTGCTGACCAAGCAAAATGTAAAACTTGTGGCTATGGCCGACGTGTTCCGGAACAAGATCGACGAAGCGTACAAAAGCCTGACTGCCGACGACATTTCCGACTGGACGGGCAGCGAAACCAATGTCAAAGACCGCGTCGACGTGCCCGAAGACCGCAAATTCACCGGCTTCGACGCCTACAAACAAGCGATTCCGTTTGCCGACGTGGTCATTCTTACCACACCCCCGGGCTTTCGCCCGCCGCATTTCGAGGAAGCGGTTCGGCAAGGCAAACAGGTGTTTATGGAAAAACCCGTAGCCGTTGATGGCCCCGGTATCCGGCGGGTTTTGGCTGCAGCCGAAGAAGCCAAACGCAAAAAACTCAACGTCGTCGTCGGCTTGCAGCGGCATTACCAGACCGTCTACCGCAAATGGGTCAAAATGCTGCAGGACGGCGCCATCGGCGATATAATGAGCTCGCGCGTTTACTGGAACATGGGCGCACTGTGGGTGCACCCGCGCCGCCCAGAACAAAATGAAATGCAGTACCAGATGGACAACTGGTACTACTTCAACTGGCTTTGCGGCGACCATATCGTGGAGCAACACGTGCATAATATTGACGTGTCGAACTGGGTCAAAAACGCTTACCCGGTCAAAGCGTCGGGCATGGGCGGACGTCAGGTGCGCATCGGCAAAGATTTTGGCGAGATATTCGACCACCACTGCGTCGAATTCGAATATGCCGACGGCACCCGCATGTTCAGTCAGTGCCGCCAGATACCGGGCACGCAATCGAGCGTAACCGAAGGCTTCCACGGCACCAAAGGCGCCGCTCCCGAACCCGGCAAAATTATCGGCCGCGACGGCAAGGTGTTGCTGGCCCACGATTCCAAAAACGATCCCAACCCTTATCAGGTCGAGCACGACGAACTGTTCGACGCCATCGCCAAAGGGGAATACAAATTTGCAGATGCCGAAAACGCGGCCAAAAGCACCCTCACCGCCATCATGGGCCGCATGGCCACCTATTCGGGTCAATTGATCGAATGGAATGCTGCACTCAACTCGAATCTCGTGCTGGCGCCCGACGTGATCGACTGGAATGCCAGTCCGAAGGTGCTGCCCGGCGAAGACGGATTGTACCCCTGCGCCGTGCCGGGCAAATCGGTGGTTTTGTAGGGTGTTGGGTTTTGGGAGTTGGGTTTTGGGTAAAAGGGTTATTTCTGCTCTCAGAATATGCCTGGGATGCGGGCAGAATTTCACCACGGCTCGCGCGAGGCTTTGCCTCGTGACATTATGCTGAGCGCAGAAATAACCCTATTACCCAAAACCCAACTCCTAATACCCAACTCCCAACACCTGCTTTAAGGCAGCCAGGCTGGCCTGGTTCTCCGGCAGGTAAAAGGCTTCCATCAGGTCGTTTTTTTCTCTTTTTGTAATGTGCAGGCTCATGGAAGCTTCGTGTTCCTTGCGCACAGGGCGGTAAATAAACCGGATGACGGCCAGGCGGTTTTTGCCCAGCAGGTCGTCGAGCAGGGCCAGACTGTTGTCTTGTTCATAGTCTTGAATCGCCGTCAGGTGGGTCGCCAGTCCCACCGGTGTCAGGATATTGGAGACGATGCCTTTTCGATCGCTTTCGGTGATAATATCCACTTTTTCCCAACACCGTATTTGCACGATCACCACGCCAGCGGTGTTTTCCTGTATCCAGTCGCGGAAGACGTGGATGAATCGCGCGGCCGTTGATACGCCGTAATTATCCCGAAAACCGGCATCCATGGCTTCCACAGCGGGCCGTGTGGGCAGCCAGACGTTCGGGAGGATAAGCGGGTAGGTGCAGTTCATGCGCAAGGCGCTTGTAAACGAAAGACTGTCGGCCTGTTGCTGTTCGAGCAGGCGCCGGAAGTCCACGGCGTCGATTTCCGGGTGCAGCGAATTGCGCGCATCGTCGGGCGGGTGCATGAGGTACGATACGCCTTGCGGACTGATGAGCAGGCGGCGGGCGTCGTTGAGCACGAATGGCGAAATGACCATCATAGGAATGAGGGCCTCGGCTTCGGGCTGTCGGTAGTCGGCCAGCCGCCGGGCCAGCAGTCCATTGGTATTTTCGATCATTTGTCGTTCAAACAGATAACCTCGGTCTTTGCGGTAGGTAAAATTGCCCGAGCGGAAGGTGGTGAGCGGGAAAAACAGGTCGTTGGCTACGATAGCGAAGGTAACCGGATTGAGCAAATCGCGGCTCATCCGTTCGATATGCGCCGTATCGTGAAATGAGAAAGGCCGGCCCTGTTGTTGTTGCCAGTACACGTCGCGCAGGTATCCGGCGCCAAGAATGCCGCCCGAGGCGCCGCTGACGAGGGCTGTCCGGCGCATCAGTTTGCCGCCGGTAGCCTGATCGGCCCTTTGGAGGGTCTGCATGGTCCAAACGGCCGATCGCAAGCCGCCGCCGCTGACGCAGACAAAGACGAGTTTGGGCTTTGAGCCGTCGGCAGTGCGGTTTTTTTCCAGCCACTTGTCCAGTATTTGCCGGGTTGAGGCGATGTCGCTCGCGATATTTTGGGGAGAACAAATTTTTTCAAATGCCGCATTGGAGTATTCGGCGCGCATTTCATGGCTGTAATCGAGTCCGTAGGCGCGGTTGCGGTAATTGAAAAAGCCCCAGCCGGTGATATAATTGACCACAAATAGGATCAGCAGAAACACCAGGGTCGACCAGTTGCGAAACCAGAAGGTCACTGCGCCAAACATCGACAAGACCATGCTGCACAGCAGAAAAAGGCTGGCTCCGGTGGGGATACGCGCCCAGTCGCGGTCCATAAACAAGCCCAGAAACATCAGAAAGACCAGCGCGGTAATCTGCACGGCCACTGCGTTAAAATGGTTTTGACGAAACACCCGGCCGAGCATTTCCGGGTTGTAGTGGGCCACGCTGCGCACCAGACGCGGGTGCAGGCGCTCGGTCAAGTAGGTATCGACCCGCCAGCGGGTAGCGCCGGCGCGAATTTCCCAGAGGGTGGGCAAGCGGTAGCCAGGGGCCAGCAGCCGTGCGCCGGGGCGGGGGATAAATTTGCCCGGTTTGAGAAAAGAGGCAATGTCTTTGTTGGTCAGGTGCAGGTAAATCGCCAGTACGCTGATCAAGGTGGCCACCCCGAGTACCAACCCCGACACGTTGATTAGAATGTCTTTACTGGCGGTGAATTCATTGTGCCACTGAAAATAGGTGGTGGACGACACGTACACTGCCAGAAAAGTCAGGGGAATCAGGCTGTTATTGAGGCTGTATTTGGTAAAAGGCGCTTCCAGGGTAGCGAGAAATGAAAACCGGTCGGCGCACAACAAGTACGTGGTCAGGTTCCAGATCATGATAAAAGCGCCCAATGCCGCTCCGGTGATAAAGAAACTCCAGAACCCGACTTTGCCCTGATAATCGGGGGTTAGCAGCAAATAGTGCATCCCGAAAAACCTGCCGACCGAGCCCGTAGCCAACAAGGCCAGCACGCCCCACAACGCGATCAGCACCAGGTGGTTGCGAAAATGCAGCACCAGGAGCCGAACCGGAAAGGAGTAATAAATCTGGCGCAAGCTGGTCATTCTGTGGGAAAATACTGCTACGAACTATAATCAACCATATAAACCTCATCAACCCTCATCAACCCCTGGTCACTGATACCAGCGCGTCGGGTCTCCAAAATCGTAATCGAGAAAAACTTCATCGAGCAACGGATCGGCGCCGGGGTGGTAACCATCTTTCAGGTTGTAGCCGTATAATTTGCCCATGTTGTGCCAGTAAGAGGCGGTGACCCCGCCGCGTGTTTCGCGCAGGATTTCATAAAAAGGTTTTCCGACTTCTTTTTCAATCATTTTGATCAGCACCTTTCCCTGGGTTTTGGACAAACTTTTCATCTGATCAGTCATGTCCTCTTTCAGTTCGCGATGTTCGTGGCGAAAATACCGGCGGCGCTGGCGTTTGTTCATGCCCTGGGTTTCATCCTGGTATTGTTCGTACATATCGATGGCTTCGAGGGCATAGGGGTACACCTTGCGGGCGGCATTTTTGTAGAGCAGATACTGGCGGCGCTCGTCTTCATTCTTGAACTGACGGCGGTCGGTGATACGAACGGGCCACAGCGACATGACGAATACGGAGTCGCCGTTCTCGACTTCAAGACGCGCCCAGCCGCCTGTACGAGGCATGGTATCGGGTTTGATCCGGAGCGGGGAAGGACTGCTGTTGCGTACCACTGTGGTATCGCTGCGCATTTTGGCAGCCTTGGCGCTGGCCGTCGAGCCGTTTTGGGCCGAAACAAGGGTGGCAAGCAAGGCAAATAGCAGGATGAAGAAGTTTGTTTTCACGTTGAAAAAACGAAAGTTTAATCCGGACAGTATGGCTGTTAAATATGCACAGCGATCGGCATTCGTACATTTTGGACGAAAATACACCCGAATGTAACGCTTGCCGCCTGCAAGATGCTTCTTTAACAAGTCTTTATGCAGCAAATCCGCCTTCGGACGGCTCCTCTGACAAGGGGTATACAGGCAGGATAATTCCGGTTCGGGTTTTTCTCCGTACAAGTTGTTTTTTAAACCGCGATAAATCCGCAATCTTTCGCAGGTTTAATCCATGCCTCTACCTCAGGCCCGGCGCCCCAGCGTGGCAGTTATTTTCATTGCTGTTTAATAAACTGCGATTCCCATGTTCGCCGTCATCCTCGGTTTTCTCACCGCCTTTACGCTTACCTATCTGGCCTTGCCGGTCATTATCCGGATTGCCCGCGACAAACACCTTTACGACGTCCCCAACGAGCGAAGCGCGCACCGGGAGCCCACGCCGGCTCTCGGGGGTATCGGCATATTTGGCGGCACCGTGTGCGCTGTTATCCTCTGGATGCCCGGCGGGCAGTTCTGGACCATTCAATACGTGCTGGCAGCGCTGGTCGTCATTTTTTTTATCGGAGTAAAAGACGACCTGATGCCACTTTCGCCGACCAAAAAATTTATCGGCCAGGTTACGGCTGCCCTTATCGTGGTGTACAAATCAGGACTGAAAGTCAGCAGCTTGTACGGCATTCTGGGTGTTTACGAGCTCCCTGATCTGTTCAGTTTTGTACTTACCATCGTGATTATCGTGGGAATTATCAATGCCTTCAACCTGATCGACGGCATCAACGGCCTGGCGGGAAGCATCGGCCTGCTGGCCAGTCTGATCTGGGGCGGGTGGTTTTTTCTCGTTGGGCATTACGACCTTGCCGTACTGGCGGCCTGTCTTGCCGGCGCTATCACGGCCTTTCTCAAGTTCAATTTCACACCGGCCCGAATTTTTATGGGTGACACCGGTTCGATGATGATCGGCCTGATCAGCGCCGTTTTTGCCATTCGTTTTATCGAATTGCAGCGTGAAATACCCCAGGGCGGCTCCTATTCTTTCAATGCGGCTCCGGCTATCGCGCTGGGCATCCTTATTCTGCCCGTATTCGACACCTTGCGTGTATTTGCCCGCCGGCTCTGGCAGGGGCGTTCGCCATTTACGCCTGATCGGGCGCATATTCACCATTTGCTGCTCGACGGCGGCCTGACGCACATGCAGGCCACCGCCGTACTGGTGGTGATCAATCTGATCTTTATCGCGGTCGCTTTTTTGTGCCGTCATTTCGGCAACGGACAACTCATTCTAATGGAACTCACGCTGGCCCTGAGTTTGTCGCTGCTGGCTTATCAATGGATCAAATACCGCAGGAGCAACGGCAAATTTTCGGCATAATTTAAATTGCGCCCAGCAGGAATTTTCGCACCAGATTCAGGCCGTAAGTGCCGGTAATCTGTATGTTTTTCAAGCGGTCGCGGCCAAAAACGTGCCGCACAGCGATGGTGCGGGTGCGGTCGCTGACGGCCATCCAGACCGTCCCGACCGGCTTGTCGGGCGTGCCGCCATCGGGGCCGGCAATGCCGGAGATGGCCAGCGCCACATCGACGCCCAGCGTGTCGAGCGCACCTTGCGACATCTCTCTGACGGTTTGTTCGCTCACTGCGCCGTGGGTTTCGAGGGTGTGCGGACTGACGCCCAAGAGTTTGGTTTTCATTTCGTACGAATAGGTGACCACCGAACCCGGAAAATAGTTCGAAGCGCCCGGCACCGACGTAATGAGATGGGCGACATAGCCCCCGGTGCAGCTTTCGGCGGTGCCGAATTGTTTGCCTTGTGCCTGCAGGATTTTGCCGACTACTTTTTCCAGCGTGTCTGTTTCATAACCATACACCAGATCGGGGATAATGGCTTCCAGTTCGGCTTTTTGGGCATCGAGCAAGGCGCCGAGTTCTGTATGCGAGGTGGGCGTAATATCGCCGTCCCAAACGCCTGTCAGGCGAAGGCGCACCTGGCCCAGCGAAGGGAGGTAGGCCAGTTTGACGTTGGCAGGCAAAGCGTCTTCAAATTGCTCGATACGGCGGGCGATGTTGCTTTCGCCCTCCCCTGCCGTCAGCAGGGTTCGGTGGGCGATGGGTCGCGTCTGAAAGCGCTCGACAAGCCTGGGAAGTACCTCGTTGGTCATCAGGTATTCCATTTCAAAAGGCACCCCGGGCAGAAAAACGAACACCTTTCCGTTTTTTTCAAACCATAGCCCCGGGGCCGTGCCCACCTTGTTATTCAGGATCAGGGCATTGTCGGGCTGCATGGATTGTTCGCGCATGGACGGCGGCATGGGCCGTTCGACCCGGGCAAAATAGGCGGCGATGCGGTCGTATATTTCCTGATGGAACACCAGTCGGGAGCCAAAATATTCGGCCAGCGTGCTTTTGGTGCGATCGTCTTTGGTGGGGCCGAGGCCGCCGGTAGTAATGATCAGGTTGGCCAGGGATGCGGCATGGTCGAGCCCGGCGCGGATATCGGCCGGGTCGTCGGCCACGGAGCTTTTGCCGGAAACCCGTATACCCAGCAGATTGAGTTCGCGGCCCATCCAGGCCGAATTGGAGTCGGTAATTTGTCCGATCAGGATTTCATCGCCTATGGTCAGAAGGTGGGCGGTCATTGTGCGGAAATCGTGGTGGGTTTTGTCATAGAAAAAAGCGCAGGACCGTCGGAGACGATTCGAGCGGATGATGATCCGATACGAATCCCGATGGTCCTGCGCTCAAACAAAAAAACGGGCGATCCGTTGAGTGCATCACTTGAGAATCAGCACGCCGGTGGCTTCGTAGCTCAATTCGCGTTTGGGCTGGGTGATAGCGGCGATCTCTTCTTTGGTTTTGCCGGCATCTTCGGCATAGTGGCGCAATACGTCGACCGGCGTTACTTCGATGAAAGCGAAACCGCTGAGTACGACTTTTTTGCCCACGATGTCGTTGGGCATAAAAAGGGCGTAGTCTTTAAACGTTACGCGAATATCGGGCTGGCCGGCTTGTTCGGATTTAATCGTCATCCAGCAGCCTTTTTTCTGGCACACTTAGCTGACGGTACCGGTTACTTTCACGGCCAGCGAATCGATGTTGTTCATTTTGCCCATCAGTTGGGTGTAAGTGATCGCTCCGTCGGGCGTCACATTGGCGCCGATATTTTTTCCGGCAGGGGTTTCGACCGGCACAGAACGGTTGCTTTGCCCGCAGGCGATGAAGGAAAGGATCAACCCGAACCCAAGGAGAACGTTCTTTAACATGGTTTTAAATTTTTTTATAAATTACTGTTTGTCAATTTTTTAGAACAAAAAAAGGGCTGCAAAGTTATGAAATTTCAACCGAACGGCTTTCAAATGGCACAATATTCGGATGTTAAAAGTGTTCTTGCAATCGCACCGGCTCGTCGAAGCCGACCTTCAGCACAGTAATACTTCACCCCCCGTGCGATTGCGCCGCCTTCACTGGCGGTTTTTAATCGTGCATACAAAACTTGCACCCTTCTTGTAGTTCAATTTTTTTACGTTCAAACAAAAATCCTACAACATGAAGGGTTTCACAATCCGCCTCCTCTTGCTCGTCGCGCTGCTGGCAAGCATCCAATCCCAAATCAGCGCCCAGTGCCTCAGCGGCAATTGCCAAAATGGTTCCGGCACCTACCGCTACGAAAACGGCACCAAATACACCGGCCAATTTGCTTACGGCAAACCACACGGACAAGGCACCATGGATTTCCCTTCCGGCAATCGCTACACCGGCGAATGGCGCAACGGCGCCCGCGAAGGCCGCGGTAAAATGACTTTCAAAAAAGAAGGCCGCACGTACGAAGGCCAGTTTAAAGGCAACCGCATGGCCGGCGAAGGCACTATGTTGTACGCCAATGGCGACAAGTACACCGGCAGTTGGTTCAACGACTCGCCCAACGGCGACGGCACCTATTACTTCAAATCGGGCGAGCGCTACGAAGGCAACTTCTACAACGGCACGTTCAGCGGCAACGGTACCATGTACTACCCCGACCGCAGCTACTGGACCGGCCGCTGGAAAAACAGCCTGCGCGATGGACAGGGCAAATTCGTGGCCACCGACGGCAAGGTGACCATCGGCACCTGGGCCGCCGACAAACCGGTCAGTACACGCCCCGGTGGTACCGCTGCACCCGCCCCCGCGGCCAACAATAACAAACCCAATACAGGTACGGCCAGCTCTGGCGCCCGCCCCTCCAACACCACGGCTACCCCGCCGGCGGGCAACAACAACAAACCGACGGCAACCCCCGCGGCCACCAAGCCCGACCGCAACAATATCGCCGGCATGCGCAACTGCGGCGCCGTGTATTGCAACGTCGGAAAAGGCTACTACGACTACCCCGACGGCTCCCGCTGGATCGGCGAGTTCAAAAACGGCGTTCCGCACGGCGAAGGCGTCTGTTTCTATGCCAACGGCGACCGCTACGAAGGCGCCTGGGCCAACAACGCCCCCTACGGCGAAGGCGTGATGCACTACGCCAACGGACGGGTGTACGGCGCTGTCTGGATGAACGGTTCGCCCGTGAAAGAACTCGACGCGCCGGAGCAAATGCCGAATACCCCGGTGCAGGTTCAAAACAGCAAAAACGTCAAGATCTGGGCCGTCATCGTCGGAGTGGGTCGCTACACCGCAATGCCCCCCCTGCGTTTCACCGACGACGACGCCAACCTGATGTACTCCTTCCTCAAAAGCCCGGAAGGCGGCGCCCTGCCCGACGAACAGGTAGCCCTGCTGCTCGACGAAGATGCCACCCGCGAAAACATCCTGCGCACCATGCGCTCCCTTTTCCTCAAAGCCGACGCCAACGACGTGGTCATCTTTTATTACAGCGGCCACGGCCTCGAAGGCTGCTTCCTGCCGGTCGATTTCGACGGCTACAACAACAAACTGCGCCACGAGGAAGTCAAACAAATCTTCCTCCAGAGCAAAGCAAAACACAAACTCTGCATCGCCGACGCCTGCCACAGCGGCACCCTCAACTACGGACTGGCCGCAAAAGGCCCGGTTTCGGTCACGCTCGACCGCTACTACCAGGCTTTCGAAGATTCCGACGGCGGCATCGCACTGCTGATGTCGAGCAAGGCCGAAGAACTTTCGCTCGAAGACCACGGCCTGCGCCAGGGCGTATTTACCTACTACCTCCTGCGCGGCCTTAAAGGACACGCAGACACCAACGGCGACTATCTGGTGACCATCCGCGAATTGTATACCTATGTGTATGGCAAAGTGCGCGATTACACCTCCGGCGTTCAAACGCCCGTGCTTACCGGTGTGTACGACAACAATATGCCGGTGGCCGTTCGGAGACAATAGGAACCTCAGGGCTCATACCGTCTGACTCCCTGCCAGAAATGCTGGCGAATAATATGCCACGCAAAGTCGCAAAGGCCGCCAAGAATCATATTCATTGTGCGCTTTGCGACTTTGCGTGGCATATTATTATTACAAAACCCGGCCGGCCGCACTTGTGCCGCAGCCTCCTGTTTTTGGGGAGGAGAAATTCACTCCCCCCTGTTCCCGGCCTTCTCCTGAACCTATATCTTCGCTCCGTGTTCTCCTGAAAAAAATTTTATGCTGCCCGCTTACCGGCTCAAATTATACCGCAACTTCAAGGCCCTGGAAGCCAGCGACTTCTACGGCATTATCCGGTATTATGAGCGGCTGGAAGACGATATCCGCAGCCTCGATCAGGAGGAGTACCTCGATTGTACCGTTACCTACACCGAAGCGCTGTTTCAAACCGGCGATTACGGCCGGCATCTGGTGATGTGCGACCATCTTCTCGAGTTCATCATTATGCAAAATGTGGAAAATTGGGGCGGGGAGGATATTTACACCAAAATATTGTTTCGCAAGGCAGCATCATTGTATCGGCAACAGGAGTATGCCAAAGCGGAGCATATTTTGCGCGAGTTGATCAAGTTGTTGCCGGACAACCGCCTGGCAATCCGGCTTTTTGAGCGCTGTATGTTGCTCCAGCGCCCCACGTGGTTATTCCGCCTTCGCGCCGCAGCGCTGGTGCTGCTGCTCGTATCGGTGGCTGTGATTGTAGCGGAGATATTTATCGTCAAACCCTTTTTCCCAGATTATTACCTCGGGGCACAGATGGTACACAATGGTTTTTTGGGAGCCGGCTTGCTCGTTATTCTTGCCGGGGAAAGCTGGCACTTGTGGCGATGCTACCGCACCCGTGCCGGTTTTGTGCAGTGTGTTTTAAAAAAAGCACGTACATCGGGAGAGGGCTGAACACCGCGTTTGTTCTGCTATCAGATTTTCAGGAGATTTCTTTCTCTCACCACGATATCGGAGCCCTCCGCCAGAAAAATCGACGCCGGTTCTTCCTTGCTCAAATGCGCGAAAGCCGACCCGTAAGCTTTTTCAAAATCGATTTCGCAATGCCAGTTTCGGATCGGATGCATGCGCCAGCTCGGGTGCTCCACCTGGTATTCGATGGTTTGTGCATCGCCCCGGCGCGCATAACCCCAGTAGTGTTCGGTGATAAATTCTGCTTCGCTGCCGGCTTTCAACGGAACAGTCTCCGCGTCGGCCTGCACCCCGAACGATTGCCAGGTCCCTTTTTCCCGCCAGGCATAAAGCACCTCGATCTCATCAGCGGCATCCTGCCAGCGATGCGCCATCGGGCGCCAGTCGTAGTGCTCGCGGTAAATTGTATTGGCAACCCAGGCAATGGCCGGGCGCGGCACGATCTCCCGGATGAACACCACACCGCGCTTCCAACCCGTCGCCGGGTCGTTGCGGCGCACGTAAAACCGAAGGTTGATTTCTTCAAAATTGACATGGCCCGGCACGCGTATGCCCTTGATCCGGGTATTCATAAACATAAAACCGACCACGCTGACGTAACAAGTGCCGTTCCAGATGTCGAGCTCGGTACCGACAGGCACATGGGTTTGCAAAATGGCCGGGTCGACCCGGTAGTTGAGCATCAGGAGGCGGCGCCAGGCGGCGGAAAGGAAGATGTTTTGCATAAAAGGGTTTTTATAAATTTAGGCGGTTTAACCGCACCTTTGTCGCATGAAATACCCGATTACTCCACCGGATATTTCAACTAAACATGCAACGCAAAGTTCTTGTTAAAAAATAAGTCGACCCTCATGTCCATCAGCCCGACCAACGACTTCCAACGCCAAATTCTCGAAGGTATTCCCTCCACCTTGCCTGCCCCCAAAACGCTCGACCCCGGCGTCAGCCACGCTCCCCGCCGGGTGATCGAAGGCGTCTTGTCGGCCGAAGAAAAAGTGCTGGCCGTACAAAACGCCCTGCGCTATTTCCCGCCCCAATGGCATGCCGAACTCGCCGCCGAATTTGCCGCCGAACTGGAACAATACGGCCGGATTTATATGTACCGTTTCCGGCCCGACTACGCCATGCACGCCCGGCCGGTAGCCGATTACCCCGCCCGCTCCCGACAGGCAGCCGCGATCATGCTGATGATCCAGAACAACCTCGACCCCAAGGTCGCCAAACACCCCCACGAGCTGATTACTTACGGCGGCAACGGCGCCGTGTTCCAAAACTGGGCACAATACCGCCTTACCATGCGCTACCTGGCCGAAATGACCGATCACCAGACCCTGGTGCTCTATTCCGGCCACCCGCTGGGACTGTTCCCCAGCCACCCGGAAGCGCCCCGCGTGGTCGTGACCAACGGCATGATGATCCCCAATTATTCGCGCAAGGAAGACTGGAACCGTTTCAACGCACTCGGTGTGACGCAATACGGACAGATGACGGCCGGCTCGTTCATGTACATCGGTCCGCAGGGTATCGTCCACGGCACCACCATCACCCTGCTCAACGCCGGGCGCCGGCTCGGCCTCGGCAGCGACAACCTGCGCGGCAAGGTGTTCGTGACCAGCGGCCTGGGCGGCATGTCGGGCGCGCAGGCCATGGCGGCGGTCATTACCGGCTGCGTGGGCGTGATCGCCGAAGTAGACGGCGATGCCGTACAGCAGCGCATTACCGACGGTTATATCCTGCGGGAAAATGTTTACAGCGACCTCGACCAACTCCTTTCCCGCATCGAACAAAGCCGTCAGCGCGGCGAAGCCACGGCACTGATCTACCATGGCAACATCGTCGATCTTTGGGAGCGTTTTGTACGGGATAATGTCAAAATTGAACTGGGCTCCGACCAGACGAGCTGCCACAACATCCACGACATGGGCTATTGCCCCGCGGGGTATACGTTCAAAGAAGCCAAAGACTTGCTCAACAGCGACAAGCCTCGTTTCATGGCTGCCGTTGCCGAATCGCTGCGCCGCCATGCCACGGCAGTCAATGTCCTGTGCGAGCGCGGCATGTATTTCTGGGACTACGGCAACGCCTTCCTGAAAGAAGCCGGCGACGTAGGCGCCGCAGTGTTCAAGCCCGGCTGCCTTCCCCTGAAACCCGGCGAAATCAGTGTGGCCGAGTCGCCTTACCGCTATCCATCCTACGTGGAAGACATCATGGGCCCGCTTTGTTTCGATTACGGCTTCGGACCCTTCCGCTGGGTGTGCTGCTCGGGCGATCCCGCCGACCTCGACCGCAGCGACGCCATCGCGGGCGACGTGCTGGAAGCCATGCTCGAAGAAGCGCCCGACGACATCCGGGGACAGATACGCGACAACCTGCTCTGGATTCGCACGGCCAAACAAAACCTGCCGGTGGTCGGCTCTTTTTCCCGCATCCTCTACGCCGATGCGGAAGGCCGGATGCGTATTTCCAAAGCTTTCAACGACGCCATCGCGCGCGGCGAACTGAAAGGACCGGTCGTGCTGGGCCGCGACCACCACGACGTATCGGGTACCGATTCGCCTTTCCGCGAAACCGCCAACCTGTACGACGGCTCGCGTTACACAGCCGACATGGCCGTACACAATGTGATCGGCGATTCGTTCCGCGGCGCCACCTGGGTGAGCCTGCACAACGGCGGCGGCGTGGGCTGGGGCGAAGTGATCAACGGCGGTTTCGGTATGGTGCTCGACGGATCGCCCGAAGCCGACCGGCGACTGCACAGTATGCTGTTCTGGGACGTCAACAACGGTATCGCGCGCCGCGCCTGGGGCCGCAACCCGCATGCCATGACTACTATTGAGCGGGCGATGGCGGCCTATCCCGATTTGCAGGTGACGGTGCCGTACATGGCGGATGCAGAGCTCGTCAGAACGGCTTATGGCACTAAAACTTGATATAAAACTCTTTTTCCGCCTGCATTGGGAAAACCTTTTGAGGCCTGGATTCGATTTTCAAACGGGATTAGCTAGCCAGGGTAGGCGCGGCCACAGGGCGAACTAAGTAGTTGGAAAGTAGAGCGGACAGTATTATTTTTGCATACAACAAGATTTGCTCATGAGTGCCTTTTCAGATAACCTTTTCTCCTTTTCCAAATTGGACATTGTTCAATTTATTGTGTTTTTCAACAAGTTGTCTGTTGAAGAGCAAAAATTGGTATCCACTTTTGTACAAAGTCAAACAGGAGCCCTTTTTACCCAAAAAGATAAAATGCCTGGGTTAAAAGGCAGCGTGCTTTCATACGAAGCGCCATTTCTTCCCGCAATAAATAACGAAGACTGGGAGGCATTGACATGATAATCATTGATACCCACATTCTTATCTGGTGGGTTAATGAATCCCCTAACCTTTCCCCGCAGCAATTACAAACCCTGGAAGCACAGGAAATAGTTGCAGTTAGCGCCATTTCAATATGGGAAATAGCCAAATTGGTGGAAAAGGGCAGATTAATATTGGACCGTTCCGTTTCAGACTGGATTGATGCAATTTTATTGATTCCAAAAATTCAATTAATTCCACTAACTCCGGAAATTATTATTCAATCTACCCAGCTTCCTGGCGATTTTCATAATGACCCAGCGGACCAAATCATAGTAGCGACTGCAATCTATCTAAATTGTAAGTTGCTGACGCAAGATTCTAAAATACTGAATTACAAGTATGTCACCACTTTCTGAATAAGTTGTTAGAAACTGTGAGACACTACCAGCCTCCTCCGCCAAACACCCTTCCCGTTTTTCACCTCCACCACATACATGCCCGCTGGCCAGGCGCCAACATTGATTAATGCTGCGGCATTCGAGGTCAACAGAAGCCGCCCGCTGCCCGCTTCCCACACCCGCACCCAACTCCCCTCCGGCGCCTCCACCTGCACCCAATCGCTGGCCGGATTGGGATAGATACGCACGCCCGAATCGCCCGGCTCGGACGCCGATGAAGCCTCTTTTACTTCAATGAGACATGCTTTGGTCAGGGTATCTGTACCCAACGCGTTTTGCACGATAAGCGTCACGTCGTACCAGCCCGGCGCATCGTACACGACGGCCGGCGGATTCTGGTCGGTTGAGCTGGCGGGGGCGCCGCCCGGAAAATGCCATTCAAACGATGAGGGCGAAAACGAGGTGTAATCCTGAAATACAACCGGGCTTCCAACACTTGTCGAATACGCCGACGCTTCAAAATCCGCAACCGGCCGGTGCTGCTCCGCATAGGAATAGGCCCTGATCGAAGTGCCCTCCCCGACGGCAATCAAAACGCCGTTGCGCCCGAAAGCCGGACCGGAATAGTAATTGGTCGGCGTGGGCAAGGTCCAGAGAATTTGACTCAGGTCGGGTGTGTAACAATAGTACCGCCCCGCCCCGCCAAAAGCGCCGTTGCTGGCATACACCCGCCCGTCGGGGTCGATGGCGATCAGGGGCGGAGAAGTAGAAGCGAGGGCTTGCACCGAGGTATCGAGCGGCTGCCCGTTGGCCGGATCGACCCTCAGGAGGCGGTTGTTGCGGAAATAATACAAACTGCCGTCGGGGCCCACCGAGACGCGGCTCTGTGCGCTGAAATTGCTCATCCAAAGGGTATCGAACCCCGCACCGTTGTCTTTGTAAGCGATCAGCGGACCGCCGTCGCGGGAGATGTAAATGACGCCGTCGGGGCCTATGGTCAAGGGATTTTCCTGGTCGGGGTCGCCGGGCATGGGGTCCGATTTGTATTTCACCTGGCCGCTGTTCATATCAATGGCAATGAGCCGTTTGGGCGTCAGTACGGTGCCCTCCCAATGGTAGTAAGTATCGCCGTAAACGGCATATCCGCCATCGGGCAGAATCGGGATGAGGTACGTGGTTGCCCATACCGTTTCGCCCGTGTATTGGTCGATTCTTTTGCCAAATACCACGGGGTCGCCGTTGCAGGCGAATACGATGCCGGCATTTCCACCGAACATATCCAATGCCTCGGGGTGCCGCCAGCGTTCAGCGCCGGTTTGCGGATCGAGGGCGAGAAAGTCGGCGGTGGCGTAATCATGCACGTACACTGCATGTTCGTTGAATCCCACGACATACGGGATGCCGCCGTTTTCACCGTAGGTCCATAAAAGCGCGCCGTCCGACAGCTGCCGGCATTCCACCTGACCGGTGTAAACGGGATCCAGCTGAATACGCGTTTGCACAAAACGGTCGCCGCTGATGTACACGGCATTGCCCCAGGCGGTGTATAAATCGGCGTTCAACGACCACAACGGAGTAGCGGCGCTGGTGGGGCCGGGCATCCGGCTTCGACCGTTTTTGGCATTATTGCCCCCTACGGTGAACCAGCTTTGTGAAAAAAGAAGAATTGAACAAAAACTGAAAATCAGTACAAAAACCGTGCGTTGCTTCATGGCGGTGTCGTTGAATAAAATCCACCATAAAAGAAGCATTTCCCCGTCAATCCATCTTGCTATTATCCTGTCCGGAGGAAAAATACTTGTCAGTCGCCTCGCGCACACTGCCATGTTTCAGCAACAGTTCACGTGCGGCGTCGTAGTCCAGACCGGTCGATTGCATCACCATACGGGCGCCGCGATCCACGAGTTTTTGATTGCTGAGTTGCATATCCACCATGCGGTTGTCCTGTACCCGGCCCAGGCGAATCATGACAGCGGTAGAGATCATGTTGAGGATGAGTTTTTGGGCCGTACCAGCCTTCATCCGCGTGCTGCCGGTAACGAATTCGGGGCCTACGACGGCCAGCACCGGGTAATCGGCCTCGGCCAGCACCGGGGCGCCGGGGTTGCAGGTAATGCAGCCGGTGGCGATGCCCCGTTGGCGGCAGGCGCGCAGGCCGTGCACCACGTAGGGTGTAGTGCCCGAGGCTGCAATACCGATCACAAAATCCTGCCGGTCGATTTGATGCGCAGCCAGGTCGTCCCAGGCCTGCGTAGTGCTGTCTTCCGCACCCTCGACGGCTTTCCGGATGGCCGTGTCGCCACCGGCAATAAGGCCTACGACCCAGCCCGGCGGCGCGCCGTAAGTCGGCGGTATTTCGGAAGCATCGACTACGCCCAGCCGTCCGCTGGTACCTGCTCCGATATAAAAAAGCCGTCCGCCTTCCTGCATTCTGGGCGCCAACGCTTCTACCAGTGCCTCGATCTGCGGAATAGCCTGGGCTACTGCGAGCGGCACGGTTTGGTCTTCGGCATTGATGCCCGTGAGGAGATCGCGCACCGACATCTGTTCGAGATGCCGGTAGCGGGAAGGGCTTTCCGTAATTTTTTCCATAACTAAACTTTGCCCAGCGCGGCCTTGCGCAAACGCTGCAAGAAGGGAGAGGCAAACATAAACGACTGAAGGTTCTCGTTTTCACTGGTCAACACCTGCGAGCGGTCGCCCGACCATTCGAGCCGGCCCTCATGCAGGAAGCAAATCTTGTCGCCGATTTCCATCACCGAGTTCATGTCGTGGGTATTCATGATGGTGGTAATGTTGTTTTCCTGCGTAATATCGTCGATGAGTTCGTCGATCAGGATATCAGTTTTCGGGTCGAGGCCGGAGTTCGGTTCGTCGCAAAACAGGTATTGCGGCTGTAGCACGATCGCACGGGCGATGCCCACGCGTTTTTGCATACCGCCGGAAAGTTCGGAGGGGTATTTGTGGTTGTTTCCGGCCAGATTGACGCGTTCGAGACAATAGTTGACGCGTTCAAGTTTTTGTTTCGGGGTATAATGGGTAAACATGTCGAGCGGGAAACGAATATTTTCTTCCACCGTAAGCGAATCAAACAGGGCCGAACCCTGGAACAACATACCCACTTTCATGCGGATCGCCCTGACGTTTTCTTTTTCCAACGCGGTGAAATTCACGTCGTCGTACCACACGCTGCCGCTGCTGGGTCGGAACAGGCCGACCAGGATTTTCATCAAAACGGTCTTGCCCGAGCCGCTTCGCCCGATGATAAGGTTGGTTTTTCCGGCTTCGAAGAGAAAAGAAATGCCTTTCAGTACCTCCTGATTTCCAAAGGACTTGACGATGTTATCGGCTCTGATCATGCTTTGTTGGGTAGTTGCTTGGGGGCAAAGGTACGCGCTGCCGGCATATCGGGGAGCTTACCATTTTTCCAGACGAATAGAAATGGATCGTCCACTGGCGCCCAGTTCGAATTTGGCTTCGTCCCAGGTCGGCGCCCGGAATTTGGGCCGCACGTTGTTGGAGAAGCCGTACGGCTCTGTCGGGATGCCGACCAGATTGGTGTCCAGCTTTCCGTTGCCATTGATATCGTGAAAACAACTGACCGCATACGTGCCCGGCGGAAGCCCCGGTATGGTGAGTTCGAGCGAATTGCCCTGCACCGGCGCGATGGTTTTCCACACGACCCTCTCGGGTTTCATAAACCCGTCGGCGCGGTCGTATACCGCCACGTACAACTGGCCCTTGGCTGTCGTCAGGTTGGTAAAAGTAATCCGGAATTCGGCAGGGGGCGTTGTAGCCAGCGCGAAAAGAAGGGGCAGGAGCATGGAAAATGGTGAGGTGGTGAGGTGGTTATAAAAGGGTTGTTGCTGCTCTCGGGGGTGTTTCCCATACGGCTGGACAGCTTTGTTGCCCGCCGATCAGCGGAAAATAAAAGCATCCGGTTCGCGCACGGCATGACCGAAATTCCAAAACACGTCAAGAGCGCAAAAGTTGCCCTTTTATCACCACCTCACCAATTCACCAATTCACCAATTCACCAATTCTTCACAGCGGCAGCGCCGAATAGCGTTCGATAAATGCCTGCAGTTCGTCGACCATGGCCGGCGAGCCGATGGCAATGGTGCCGCGTTGGTGCAGCTCGCTCGGTACCATATCGAGAATACGTTTCAACTGGGTATTGATGGCTTTGCCGCCGGCTTGCTCTACGATCATCGACAGCGGGTTGCATTCGTACAGCAGGCGCAATTTGCCTTTCGGGTATTTGCGGGTGCTGGGATACAGGAAAATCCCCCCCTGAATCAGGATGCGGTGCACGTCGGACACCATGGAGCCGATGTAGCGCAGGCCGTAGTTCATATCGGAGCACTGGTCGATATAGCGGCGCATTTCCAGGTCGAATTTGGAATAATAGCCTTGGTTGACCGAGTAAGTCTGGCCGTTTTCGGGGATACG
>JADZFP010000008.1 GCA_020849825.1 Saprospiraceae bacterium | reverse complement strand
TCATCGAATTGCACAACAAAGGCCTCGTCATTCGGGCCGAAAATCTGCGCTAAGCCATGCCCAACTACATCCCCGCTCCCGGCCAGGAACACGCCCTCAACGCGGCCATCCGCCTGCGACAGCCCCTGCTGCTCACCGGCGAACCCGGCACCGGCAAAACCGAAATGGCACGCTGGGCCCTCGAATACCTCGGCGCCCAAAACCAGGCCGCCTACTGGCCCCAGGTGTTGCGGTTCAACACCAAAACCACCTCGAAGGCGAGCGATCTGTTTTATACCTACGACGCCCTCTCTCACTTCCAGGCCGCCAACCTACGTGGCGAACGGGCGGTGCGCACCGAGGAATTTATCGAGTTACAGCCCTTCGGAAAGGCGATCGCGTATTCCGGCCCGCGACCCGAATTCACCGAAAAATTCCGCCTGCAACTGCCCGAAAGGCCCATGAGCGCCGTAGTGCTCATCGACGAGGTCGACAAGGCCCCGCGCGATTTCACCAACGACCTGCTCGACGAGATGGAAAATTTCCGCTTCGCCATCAAGGAATTACCCGGTTTCCAGGCCCAGAAAGGCGAGCAGGCCGACATCGTCGTGGTGCTCACCTCCAACTCCGAAAAAAACCTGCCCGACGCCTTTCTGCGCCGCTGCGCTTTTTTCCACCTCGAATTTCCGCGCGGCGAACGCCTGCGGCAGATCGTCGAAACCCACCTCGCCGAGGCGGCCCCGGCCGGCGCGCGCTACGACGAGCTCATCGCCCTGTTCGAAGCCGCCCGCGACAAGGCCGTGCGCAAAAAACCGGCCACGGCCGAACTGATCGCCTGGCTCAACATCCTGGGCCTGGGCGGCTACTGGCAGGAAAACGACGCGGCCCGGCGCAAGGAAATGCTGCTGCTGAACCTGCCCTTTTTGGTAAAAACAAAAGACGACCTGGAAGCTGTGCGTAATGTATTTGAGTAGGCAGGATGGAAACGCGGATGAGGCGGATTGGGGCGGATTTTCACAGATTTTTTATGAAAACCTTTACAGGTATGTTGGAAAAAAAGCACATAACGGAGAAAATACTCGGCGCTTTTTATGCAGTATACAATGAGCTGGGTTACGGCTTTCTGGAACGGGTTTACCAGAATGCTTTGTATCTGGAACTGCAGGAAATGGGCTTGGGTGTTGTAGCCCAGCCCCAGATTGGGGTAGTCTATAAAGGCCGGCAGGTGGGTACCTATTTTGCCGATCTGTTGGTTGAAAATGAAATTATTCTCGAACTGAAAGCATGTGAGTGTATGCTCGACGAACATCGTTTGCAATTGCAGAACTATTTGAAAGCAACCGACATCGAACTTGGCTTTTTATTGAATTTCGGCAGAAAGCCTGAATTCGCACGCTTGATTTTTTCAAACAATAAAAAAAGACAAAAAAGCCAATGACCCTGACTGGGCGGACTGATCATCCGTGATAATCCGCCCCAATCTGCCTCATCCGCGTTCCCATCCCACTCCTACTCCTACTCCTACGTTCTCCATGGCACCCACACCCCTCCCCCTCACGCGCCTCTTCGCGCAACTGCAAGCCGCCGGGTTTCGCCTCGATACCCGCCGGAAGCTGCGGCTGTGGCGCGCGCTGCATGCCCAGGGGGCCGGGTTCGTGGGCAAAACTGAAGAACTCAAATACCTGCTCGCCCCGCTCATCGCCACCACGGCGGCCGAGCAGGAGCGGTTTTACAAGTTGTGGGACGAGTTTTTGGAGGCGTGTAAAAATGAGGCAGCCGACCCGGCATCGGAGCAAAAGCCGCCCGCCCCGCCTCGCCCGCTTTGGAAAAACCTCGTCTGGCCCGCATTGGCCGTGCTGTTGCTCAGTTTGGCAGGCTACTGGATGTACAAGGAGATTTTTGTGCAAGCGCCGAAGAAAACGGATTTCTCCCTCGGAATTGATAGCGATACGGGTTCTCAGTATGACCGGGTGCGCGACCGCGATACCGTGCCGCTCGACTACTGGCGAAGTGATGTAAGAATTACAATTCCCGAAGACTCCCTATACTGGGAAGTTCAGGACACCGCGTCGGGGAAATGGGACAGCGTGTACCGGGCCGTCGACCGCTGGTACTGGTGCGCTGCCGGCTACGGCGCCGATAAACAGATCCGGCTGTATTTTGGCGGCAGGGTTGTGGACTCCAGGACCGTCCATATCCACTGTGCCGATCCGCCCGATATCGACACGGTCGTGTGGCCGCAGGGGCCCTTTATTTTACATAAAAAATACCCGTTTTCGGTCAAAGCCGAACGCGGCGCGGTCGTGCGCTGGGTGTTCGACTGGCGGGATACCGTCTCCGGGGCGAATATCCAGTACGAATTCAAACAGGAGGGCCAGGTCGCCGTGGAGTGCATCGTCGCGCGGCCCAAACAGGAAAGCGACTGCTATGAAACAGTCGACACCCGCCTCGAAGTCGGCTCCGACAAACCCTTTCTCCAACTCGCCGAACTGCAATACGACGAACCCCGCCTGCTCCGCCAGTTGGCCGGCTGGGTATGGCTCCTGTTATTCCTGCCCCTGCTGCCCGCCGCCTGGCTGCTGCGCCGCTGGCGCCAAAAACGCCGCCAGAAACCCGCCGAAAAAACACCCGAAGAACTCGCCGCCGAATACCCCATTCACGACAGCGGCCCCTACCACATTCCCTATCGCCCCAACAACCACCTGATCGGCGGACTGGCCGCTTTTTTCCGCATGGCCGAAGTGCTCAGCCGCCGCGAAGAAGACGAACGCCGCAGTTTCGACGCGAGCGCCTCCATCAACGCTACGATCGAAAGCGGCGGCTTCCCCAGCTGGCGCGAACGCGCGCTCACTTCTCCGCCCGACTACCTCGTGCTCGTGACGCGCCGCGACGAGCGCGACCAGCAGGGTCGCCTCTTCGAGCGCCTCACCAGTTTCCTCAAAAACCAGGACGCGCCCGTCACCGTCTTTTTCCACGACGGCCATTTCCGCCGCTTCTGGAACCCCGATTACCCCGCCGGACTGCCGCTGCACCACCTGGCTCAGCACTACGCCGACCACCAGCTCGTGCTGCTCGGCGACGGTCACGGCCTGATCAATCCCTACGACACCCGCCGCCCGGCTCTGCTCGCCGAGGCTGCCCAACTGCTCCGCTGGCGCAAACGCCTGCTGCTCACGCCCTCGCCCGTGGCCGCCTGGTCGTACCAGGAAGCCCTGCTGCACCAGCATTTTCTGCTCTACCCGGCCGATACCGACGGGCTGCTCGCCGGTTTTGAGGCCCTCGAAGCCCTCGAAGAATTCGCGCCCGACCCCTTCGTGCTCTGGGAAACCGCCCAGGGCCGCAGCCGCCGCGACGCCAGCGACCGCTACCGCCGCTGGGATACCGCCGAGGCGCACCGCGAATTTTTACAACACGACCCCGAGGCCTTCCGCTGGCTCTGCGCCCTGGCCGTCAGCGCCCAGCCCGACTACGCCCTCACGCTGTCCATCGGTCACGCCCTGGGCATCGAGCTGACGCACGACCGCCTGCTGCGCCTCTCGCGCATCCCCTGGCTCAGCGCCAACGAACCCGCCGCCGCCCTGCGCCTGGCCCTGCTCGCCCAGTGCCCGCCCGACGACGAGCGCCTTGCCCGCCAGGCCGCCGCCGCCGAACTCGAAGCCCTGCGCGAACAGGTCGCCGGCTCCTTTGCCGAAACCGACTGGCGCGTCAACCTCGCCATCCACCAGTTTGCCCTCGACCCGCGCGACGAGGCCCACAAACAGGCCATCCGCGAACTGCGCGCCCTGGGCCTGCTCTCCGGCAGCCAGGAAGCCGAACTCGACTGGATCGTGCGCGAACGCGCCGACGGCACGGGCCTGCCCGCCGGGGCGACCAAAAACCTCAACGCCTGGCTCGATACTCCGGAGCCCAGGCGCTGGTGGACGGGGGAAATGTGGGCGGCATTGGCCTGCGTGGCCCTGAGCGCCCTGCTCCTGGCCTGGGGCGTCGACGCCAACCGCCGCCTGGCCGAAACGCCCGCGGCAGCAAGCGCCGCCCTGCCCGTTTGGCAAACCCAACAGCGCATCGACGACGAAGCGCTGCGGCTGCACAACGAGGCGGTGGGGATGGCGAAGCGGCTGGCGGAAATGCCCATTGGCGACTTTGAGCGGCTCGGCAGCGATTCCATCGACGTGGTCGACACCTTGTTCAAACAAGCCATTCAGGCGCGGGGCTCCGAATACCCGCTCGCCACCGACAACTACCTGAATTTTTATTTTAATACAAATGCCCGGCATTTGAACGCTTTCCTCGCCGATAGCGCCGGTCCGTTTACACTGGAAACCATCTCCAACCGCATGACCCAATGGGATTATCTCACCCTCAACGAGGTATCCCCCGTGATGCTGGCTGGTTATCACTGCAAAGGATTGTGCAGTTTTTATTTGTACAAAACCCAAAAAGATGCCGCACGGCTGAGCGCGGCCTCGACCGTGTACCGCCAAATTCTGTCGTACTCCGACTCCACCTACTTCGATTCCCTCCGCACCGCCATGCCGGTCAACCTTGAAACGCTGCTGGCCGGCGAGCGTCAGATCGAACCACCGAGGTATGCCCTCAATATCATCGTCCTCGATGCCAAAACCAGAAAACCCGTGGCCGGCGCCGACGTGCAGGCCAAAAACCTCTACAGCCGCCGTACCGACCGGCAGGGCCGGGTCGTGTACACCTTCAAAGGCGATCCGCCCGCCGCGCGCATCTTCCTGATGGTAAAAGCCGCCGGCTACGAGTTTTGGTCAGCCCCTCTCGCGCCCCGCTCCGACAGCCGCGTCGATACGATCTTCCTGACCGCCCCCCCCTCTCCTTTGGAGAGGGGGCCGGGGGGTGAGGCCAACACCCAGGCCGTCGTGACCGACACCGACGGCGATGGTATCCCCGATGCCGACGACCGCTGCCCGTTGCACCCCGGCTTCTTCCTCTACAAAGGCTGCCCAACCCCGACTGACCCGGTCGAGCGCCTGAAAGTGGAAGCGCCAACGGAGGCGCTCATTCGGTCGGCCTTGGAAGGATTCACCTTCGACAAAAGTGGGCGGGTTAAAGAACCCGAGGCAGAAGCGATGCTTCTCCGGCTTGGTGTGGCGCAGCCTGAACGTCGCCAACTCAACGCCGAACCTTTCTACACCGGGCTGTTTCCTTCCGGGTACTCGGTGTCGATTTGGGTCGGCACCTACGACAAAACCGACCGCTACGGCCTTCGTTTTGGCCCGGCCGACCTGAGCTATATCCCTTCCAACGAGTCGTATTTTGAAGTCGTCAAACCACCCGCCGCCCCCATCCCCCTCCCCACCATGCTCCCCATCGCCGGCGGCACCCTCACCCTCGGCTGCACCGACGAACAAAAAAAATACTGCGAAGACGACGAAAAGCCCCCGCACCCCGTCACCCTCTCCGACTTCTCCCTCTCCCGCACCGAGGTGACCAACGAACAATACGCCGCCTTCCTCAACGACTACGGCAGCACGACGGTCAAAAGCGGGCCGTACAAAGGGGAGACAATGATCGTCGAGCACGACTGGGGTATCCGTTTCCCCGATCAGAAGGGCCTGGGCGGGTACGCGCCCCAGCAGGGTTACGACAATCACCCGGTAGTATACGTGAGTTGGTACGGCGCCTCGGAATACTGCCGCTGGCTCTCCGAACGCACGGGCCAAAACTACCGCCTGCCCACCGAGGCCGAGTGGGAGTACGCGGCCCGGGGCGGACAAAAAGCCGACCCCAAACGGATGTTTCTGTACGCCGGTAGCGACAACCTCGACGAAGTAGCCTGGTACGATGACAACAGCGGAAACCAAACGCATCCCGCGGCGCAAAAAAAGCCCAATGCCCTGGGCTTGTACGACATGAGCGGCAATGTGTGGGAGTGGTGCAGCGACTGGTATGGATCAGATTATTACCAAACAATTGCCAAGGGGGTAAGAAACCCGACTGGCCCGGATTCGGGCGGCGACCGCGTGATTCGCGGCGGCGGCTGGATCGGCACGCCGCGGAATTGCCGCGCCGCCTTTCGCGGCCACGACGGGCCGGCGAGTCGCAGCAGCGATGTCGGCTTCCGCCTCGCCCTCCAGTATTGAAGAGACCGCTCCGGCTTTCTTATGTGCTAAAGCGAGGCCCATCCGGCGGGTGCGGACAAGGCCGGCGGAGCAAGGCCGGTCAGCGCACGGCGTATGGGTCGAGCCTGAGGCGGGATGGCAACGCGGAGGACACGGATTTTGGCGGATGGACGCGGATATTTCAGGGGAGGATGGGAACGCGGATGACACGGATTTTGGCGGATGGACGCGGATATTTTTTTAGACAGGATTCACAAGATGAACAGGATTTAAAAAAAACGCTCCCCCGGCGTAGCCGGCCCCATCATGTTCATCATGTTCATCCTGTCCAATAAAAAAATATACCCGCGCAGCGGGCCGATTTGGGGGGGGGATGGG
>JADZFP010000007.1 GCA_020849825.1 Saprospiraceae bacterium | reverse complement strand
CTGCTCAACCAGGCTTGTTCCGTACCGGTTAGTTGTGCTTGCGCTACCGATACTTCCGAAAGTAAGACGGGATTTTGCCCGTTTAGCCTTGAGATCAGGGTTAACAAAAGCAAACTAATCGTACTAGCGAAAATCCGTAGATACTTTCCGGGTTGAAAGTGGGGGGGCAAAAAATGAAAGGTGTGGCAAGATGAATGATTTAAAGTGAAAAATCAGGTTTATAGCATATTATGATGATTATATAGAATCAAATATACAAAACCTTTTCATCATTCCTCTGCGGGAAATCCTCACTTCCCCGCCCATTTCCACAGCGGCCCGTTTTTGCTCGAAAAGCGGCTGATTTGCCCGTTTTGGAGCATTTGCGTCAAAACCGCTTCCGCTTCCTGCATGCCGATGCCCGCCAACACGGCGTATTCCCGCGTCGTCAGGGTAGGATAGTGGCGGAACAGTTGTTCGGGACTGCGGCCGTACGCCTTTTTTTGCGCATCGGGGTAAAGGGTCAGCAGGGTTTGTTCGAATTGTTCGTAAGGCCGCGCGCCGTACAGCACCAGGCGGTTTTGCATGCTGTCGTTGAAAAACAGGGTAGGAAAGCCCCGCACGCTCAGACTCCGGGCCAGGGCCAGATCGTCCTGAAAACGCTGTTGCGCGGCGCCGTCGTAGTCCGTTTTTAATTGAACGGGATTCAGACCGGTTTCCACGGCCGCCTGTTGCAGGTGCTCCCATTTGGTGATGTTCTTTTTTTCCAAAAACACCATTTCGCGGATACGGCGTAAAAACAGCAGCGCCTTGTGCTCGTCCTGCATTTGCGCCGCCTTGAATGCGATGGAGGGCGGGTAAGAAGAGGAAAGGGGATCTTCGAGCCATACGTCGCCGTCGATGGGCATTTGATAATGGCCGCTCACTTCGTCCCAGTGATGCGCCACATCGGAAGGTTTGCTGATGCCGCCGCTGTTGTACACGTCCCAGGAAGGCAGCAGTCCGCCCATGTGGTATTCGATCTCGACGGATTCGCCGTATTCGAGTTTGAGGCGGCGCAGTTGCGGTTCGATGCCCCAGCAGGAGGAGCAGATCGGGTCGGTGAAATACACGATGCGCACGGGTTTTTGCAGCGCAGGGGCGACAGGAGCGCCGGCGGCAGCGGTTGCAGGCGGTGCGCAAAAACCGCTGTCGGGGTCGCAAAGCAGAGGGTTGTTGTTATGGTCGTTCATGATATTTGCACGGGTTTGTGCCTGGCATTGGCTGAAAAAAAAGCACAGCGGCGCCAGAACCAGAAGGGTAAAAAATTGATTCATAAAAAAGTTGAACAAGCTAATCCGGGGCAAAAGTCAGCTTATCGCCCAGGCTGCGCAAGAAGTCAAAAAAACATGACTACCGAAATCGATACTACCGGCGCCGAACAATGTCCGGCCCAGGGCCTGTTAAAAACGCTTTCCGGCAAATGGAAACCGGAGATCTTCCGGCTGGCCACGGAAGGTCCCTTGCGTTTTAATGCCTTGTTGCGCCGTTTGCCGGGCTCCAGCCGGCAATCGCTGGCCGTGGCTTTGCGCGAAATGGAAGAAAGCGGCCTGCTGACCAAAACTCTTGTGCGGCAAAAGCCCTTGCACATCGAATATGCCCTTTCGGCGCGCGGCGCATCCCTGGTAGCGGTATTCCGCACCCTTGAAAATTTGCTTTGATAGTGCACATGGGGCGAAAGCCGTGTGCCGGTTCGGCTGCTTTTGCCCTTCTCCGCCGTATCTTTGCGGCGCTCAACCGGTACACCACAATCGCTGTTTTTTTCCAAAAACGGCCCGCGCGAGCGCTCCTGTCCACCCAACCAACGCAGCACCACATGCAAGAAGTCGGATTTAAAAATCCCGCCGCCTCGCTCGAGGCACATGGCCTGAAAAACTGGAAAACCGCCTACTGGAACCTCACTCCCGAAGAACTCGTCGAACACAGCATTCAAAAAGGCATGGGTTGCCTGGCCGATTCCGGCGCCCTGGTGATTTCCACGGGCGAATTCACCGGCCGCTCGCCCGACGACCGCTTTATCGTCAAAGACAGCATCACCGCCAACAAGGTCCACTGGGGAAAAGTCAACCTGCCTTTCGATGCACGCAAGTTCGATCAGCTCTGGCGCAAAGCCTGCAACTACCTGAAAAAGAAAGACGTGTACGTGCGCGACGTGGCCGCCTGCGCCAGCGCCAATCCGGATTTTCGCATGAATATCCGCGTACTCACCGAACTGCCCTGGAGCAACCAGTTTGCGGCCAATATGTTCCTGCGCCCCGAGCGCGCCGAACTGGCCGCTTTCGATCCCGAATGGACCGTGCTGTGCGTGCCCGGCCTCAAAGCCGATCCGGCCGCCGACGGCACGCGGCAGCACAATTTCGCCATCCTGAACGTTAAGAAAAAACGCCTGCTCATCGGCGGCACCGGCTACACGGGCGAGATCAAAAAAGGCATCTTCTCGGTGATCAATTTCGTGTTGCCCACCCAGACGAAAGACACCCTGCCGATGCACTGCTCGGCCAATGTGGGCGACAACGGCGACATCGCCCTGTTCTTCGGCCTCTCCGGCACCGGCAAAACCACCCTCAGCGCCGACCCCAACCGCCCGCTCATCGGCGACGACGAACACGCCTGGGGCCCCGGCGAGGTGTTCAATTTCGAAGGCGGCTGCTACGCCAAAACCATCGACCTCACCGAAGAAAAGGAACCCGACATCTTCCGCGCCATCCGCCACGGCGCCATTCTTGAAAACGTGACCTTTTTCGAGGGCACGCGCCGGGTCAATTTCGCCGACCGCAGCGTCACGGAAAACACCCGTGTGTCGTACCCCATCCACCACATCGAAAATGCCGTGTCGCCCAGTCGCGCCGACGGCAATCCGCGCAACATCTTCTTTCTCACCTGCGATGCCTCGGGCGTATTGCCGCCCATCAGCAAACTGACGCCGGAGCAGGCCATGTACCACTTCATCAGCGGCTATACGGCCAAGGTGGCCGGCACGGAAGTAGGCATCAAAGACCCCAAACTGGCGTTTTCCGCCTGCTTCGGGGCGCCATTTCTGCCCCTGCACCCGGCCAAATACGCCGATCTGCTGGGCAGCAAACTCCGCCGCAGCAAAGCCAACGTCTGGCTGGTCAACACCGGCTGGAGCGGCGGCCCCTACGGTGTGGGCAGCCGGATCAAACTGGCGTTCACCCGCGCCATGATTACCGCGGCGCTGCGGGGCGACCTGAACCACGTGGATTTTGAAGAACACGAAGTATTCGGACTGGCGATGCCCGTCGAGTGCCCCGGCGTGCCTTACGAAATCCTCAACCCGCGCAACACCTGGGCCGATAAAAAGGCCTACGACGATAAAGCCCATTGGCTGGCCGGCGAATTCGCGAAAAACTTTGCAAAATTTGCGGATCAGGTCAAACCGGAGATACTGGCGGCTGGTCCGCGGCAGGTGGAACCGGCGTGATGGGGGGCCGCTGCGCGGCGATGTGTTATTTCACGCAAAGCCGTGAAGGGTGAAAAGAGGGGAGTGCCGCTACGCGGCGATGTGTTATTTCACGCAAAGCCGCAAAGGGCGCAAAGGGAGGGGCCGCTACGCGGCGATGTAATATTTCACGCAGAGCCGCAGAGGTGCGGAGAAATCCCGGTTTTTCCTTTGCGCGCTTTGCGACTTTGCGTGAAATAAATAAAGAAAACTCCCTCCTCTGCGTCTCTGCGCCTCTGCGTGCAACCTAAAATAAGCCGCAAAGCGGCGCCCCCTCTCTCTGACGGCATATTTTCACATCAACACCATACAACTCGATCCAATGAAAAGAATTCTGTTGTTCAGCGCATTTGCCCTGTTGCTTTCCGCAGGTTTGTGGCAATGCTCTCCGGGAACCAAATACACCCCCGAAAACATGCCGTCCAAACAGCTGCACTGGGGCTATGGCGGCGGGTTTGCCGGACAGGAGACCTCCTTCGTACTGCTTGAAAACGGCCAGATTTTTCGCCGCAACGGCGCCGGACTGGCGCTGCAGGAAGTAAAAGGCACAAAAGCCAAAACTGCGAAAAACCTGTTCAAAACCTTCGACCGGGATTTGAAAAAATACGACTTCAACCATCCCGGAAACGTGTACAGCTTTGTGCAGCAACAGGAAGGCAGCTCCATCCGCCGCATCGCCTGGGGCGACGACAGATTTCCGGTCGAGCAAAAAGCAAAAGACTTCTTTAACCAGATGAACGCCCTGGTCGTTGAATAGTCAACGGGCGTTGGGTTTTAGGGGTTGGGTTTTGGGTATTAGGTGTTGGGCAAAAGGGTTGTTTCTGCGCTCGATAACTTTTGCGGCAGCAATAAACCACCGCTCGCGCGAGGCTTTGCCTCGTGACAGCATCCGAGAGCAGAAACCCCCCTTTTCCCCAAACCCAACCCCAAAAACCTAAAACCATCAAAACTTTCATTCCAATGTATAGACATTTCCTTCCGCTCACCCTCCTTACGGCCTTGTCGGTCGCCCTGCTGACCGCGGCCTGCCAACAACAACCGGCCGACAACAAACCCGCGCCGTCGACGACTGCTGCCGAGAAAGTCGTGCTCGATACCTTTGCCGACCTGCAGATCCTGCGCTACGAGCTGCCGGGTTGGGAAAAACTCACACTCAAGCAAAAAACCTTCATTTACTACCTCTCCCAGGCTGCGCTGGCCGGTCGCGACATCATCTACGACCAGCACTGCAAGTACAACCTGACGGTGCGCAAAACCATCGAAGGCATTTTCAATACCTACAAAGGCGACCGCAATTCGGCTGACTGGAAAGCATTTGAGTTGTATGCCAAACGCGTGTGGTTTTCTAACGGCATTCACCACCACTACAACGAAACCAAGTTTGTACCCGGTTTCAGCAAGGAATACTTCGCCAGCCTCGTGCAAGGCGCCGACCCGGCCAGCCTGCCCCTGCAGCCCAACGAAGATGCCAATGCGCTGATCGCCAAACTCACCCCGGTCCTGTTCGACCCGACCGTGTACGCCAAACGCACCAACAAGGACGAAGGCGTGGACGTGATCAAGGAATCGGCCGTCAATTTTTATGAAAACCTGACCGCTGCGCAGGTCGACGCCTTCTACGGCCCCAAAGTGAAAGCCGCCGGCGAAAAAGCCGCCATGATCGGCCTCAATTCCAAACTCGTGGGCGGCCTCGGTCCGCAGCCGGTAGAGATCGTCTGGAAATCGGGCGGCATGTACGGCCCTGCCATCGACCAGATCATCATGTGGCTCGAGAAATCCATTCCCTACGCCGAAAACGAGCAGCAGCAAAAAGCCATTCGCCTGCTCATCGACTTTTACAAAACAGGCGACCTGAACACATTTGACCAGTACAACATCGCCTGGGTGAAAGACACCGCCAGCACCATCGATTTTATCAACGGATTCATCGAAGTGTACCACGACCCGAAAGGTTACAAGGCCGATTTCGAAGCCGCCGTGCAATACAACGACCCCGAAGCCACCGCCAAGATGGCCATCGTGAGCCAGCATGCGCAGTATTTTGAAGACAACTCGACTATCCCCGACGAGTACAAGCGGAAAGAAGTGAAAGGCGTGTCGTACCGCGTCATCAACGTAGCCATGGAAGGCGGCGACTGCGCGCCCTCCACGCCCATCGGCATCAACCTGCCCAACTCCAACTGGATACGGTTCGACCACGGCTCCAAATCCATCAGCCTCAACAACATCGAAAACGCCTACGGCAAAGCCGGCGGCGCCGCGGCCGTGGCCGAATTTGCCAACGACCCCGAAGAGATCGCCCTCGCCCAGAAATACGGCGAAGCCTGCGGCAAAATGCACACCGCCCTGCACGAAGTGATCGGTCACGCCAGCGGCCGGCTCAAGGAAGGTATGCCCGAGCCCAACGTCACGCTCAAACAATACTCCAGCACCCTCGAAGAAGCCCGCGCCGACCTCGTGGCCCTCTACTTCATGCCCGACCCCAAACTCATCGAATGGGGCCTCATGCCCGACGCCGAAGCCTATAAGGCCGAGTACGACCAGTACATCCGCAACGGCATGCTCCAGCAGTTGCGCCGCATCCACCCGGGCGATAACATAGAGGAAGACCACATGCGCAACCGCCTGCTGGTCGCCTCCTGGGCCTATGAAAAAGGGCAAAAAGACGGCGTCATCGTGAAGGAAGTGCGCAACGGCAAAACCTATTACGACATACGCGACTACGCCAGGCTCCGCGAACTGTTCGGCCAGTTGCTCGCCGAAATCCAGCGCATCAAATCCGAAGGCGACTACAACGCCGCCCGCGCCCTCGTGGAAGGCTACGGCGTAAAAGCGGACCCCGCCACCGTCACCGAAGTGCGCGGCCGCTACGCCAGCCTGCCCACCAAGCCGTACAGCGGTTTCGTACAACCCCGCCTCGTGGCCGTCACCGACGCCCAGGGCAATATCACCGACGTGAAAGTGGAAGCCGAACTCGATTTCGTGCAGCAAATGCTGCGCTACGGAAAGGAGTACAGTTTTTTGCCGGTGAATAATTGAGGGAAAGTGGGAGATCGGTAAAAAAGAAGCCCGGCGGATGGAAGTTCGCCGGGCTTTTTGTGTTTTCTACTGGACTGTTCAGACTGCTCGGAGTCTGATACGTATTGTGCCGCCTGTCTGCGATTCGGAAATCAGGATAAATGGGGGATTGATGTTGTCGAAGCATACAACAATGCTTCGCGTACCATTTCCGGTGTCAACAAGGGATGTTTGCCGGCAATACTTTCCGGCGTGCCGCCAGTGCCCAGCCATTCAAGAACAAGTTCCACGCTAATGCGTGTCCCGGCAATACAAGGCTTCCCTCCGAGGATATCCGGATCAGAAACGATGTGTGGAAAGGAGTTGACCATGATTAGAATTTAGGACAAAGATAAGACCTATTATGCTTGACTTACCCTGTCTGCTTCCAGAGATGTTCCGTACGAATGTTGAGTGATGGTTCACGAAGATTTTATCTCCCCGGACAGTTGCAGTATTTCTTGAATTAAAGCCTTGCTCAACCAAATTCCTTGCTCGGTTAACTGGATAATCAGGGGGGTAATTCCAGAAATGATGCCCTGTTCTTTCGCTCGAAGTAATACGCCCAAGGTCCCTGTAATGCATAAGCCAACATGTTTTGCTGCCAAACGAGCCAGAACTTCATCGATGATGACGAGATCGGCCTGAATTTCCTGGGCCAGTGCCAATACTTCCGCTTCTCCTGAGTCCAAATCCTTAAATTGTGTTAGCCTTTCTGGCTCTTTGAGCGCCTGAATGCTTATCCAGGGTAGCGAGCTGAGGTCGACGTAATATTTCGTGCTACGACCGGCTTCAATTTCCATCCAAACCGCTTTCGGCACAATAACTTGCCCGTACAAGCCTTCAAGCAAGTGCAAGTGACCGATTTTCAACAGTGCAACAATCGGCGTAGTATTCGAAATCACCCTACGCATTCAGCAAATCTTGTCGCAATTGTTCCGCATCGGGGTTTCCGAGGATGGAAACCTGATAAGCCCCTGCAAGTTCCAGAAAAGAGACACGGGAAAGCCCCAGCAATTGTGCCGCCTGCCCGGACGATATTTTGCCCAGTTCGAATAACTTGACCAACGCGAGGCGAAGCATTTCGGGCGCTAATTCACCTTCCGGCAAATCGAGCAAGCCGACCAGCTCGCCCGGAAAAGAAACCTGTATGTTGGATGCGCCCATGATTTGAACAAAAGTAAGGATTGTAAGCTGGAATTCGGACAAATATAAGCCCTTTTTACCCCCCAAACAACCTGCCCCATCCTCCCGAAAATCCTTTTCTTTACCGCGCTTATTCCCTTTTTTTGCCTTCCTATGCACCCCTTGCTCACCCGACCCGAAAATTTCACCATCCCCGGCCTGCCCCTGCCCGGGGCACAGCAGCAGCTGGTCGACATGGTGTACGTGCCCGGCGATACCTTCCGTATGGGCAGCCCCGAAGGCGCGCCCGGCGCATACGGCGACGAATCTCCCGACCACGACGTGACCGTCTCTTCTTTTTTTATCGGCCGGTTCCCGGTCACGCAGGCGCTTTGGAAAGCGGTAATGAAGGACGATAATCCCTCATTTTTCAAAGGCGACGAACGGCCGGTGGAGCAGGTGTCGTGGGACAGGATTACGAACGAGTTTTTGCCGGCATTGAAAGACATGACGGGTATTGCCTTTCGCCTGCCGACGGAGGCGGAGTGGGAATACGCCGCGCGGGGCGGGCCGTATCACAAAGACGGGTTGTTGTATGCGGGTAGCAATAAATTAAAAGAAGTGGGCTGGTTTGAAGATAACAGCCACCTGGAAACCAAACCCGCGGGCCTGAAACGCCCCAACCAGTTGGGCTTGTACGACATGAGCGGGAATGTATGGGAATGGTGCCAGGATCAATGGCATGATAATTACAACGGCGCACCGAAAGACGGCTCAGCCTCGGAAGGCTGGTTTGAAGAGGGCGTCTACCGCGTCATACGCAGCGGCGGCTACTTGGATGAAGTGCAGACCTGCCGCACGGCAAACCGCTACCTCTCCCGCCCTGCGCTTGTCCACCGCCTTAATGGTTTCCGCCTGGCGGCGTCCTTCCAGGGAGGTGACTGACCCTTCCGGTTCCAATCGGTGAGCAAAAGAAAGTCCGGCCTGCCCGTTAGGCCCCACCCCCAACCCCTCCCCCCGAGTACTCGGGAAGGGGAGCCGATGGTGGGTTGCTATTGTTCCAGTCAAAGTGTCTGCGCTATAATGACTTACTATCCGCTCCCCTCCCCTCGGGGGGAGGGGTTGGGGGTGGGGCCTACTGGGAGCCGATGGCGAGATGAAATCGTTTTCGCCCAATAGTCTACGCCATGCGAACTTGCAATCCGCTCCCCTTCCCGAGTGCTCGGGAGGAGGGGTTGGGGGTGGGGCCTAACGGGAGGAGAGTATAACAGAGCTCCACTTTACCCCAATCCCCCCTCAAAAAAAATATTTGTTTGAAATCCCCCATCCCTCCCCACCCAACACCTTTTTCATGTTTAAAATTTTCAATGGCATTTTAAAAATAAACAACTAAAAAAATTCCGGACTTTTTTACATTAGCCGAACGAATCGCATTTTTTCACCAAAACAAAATGTGTTATTAACGGTAAAACCTTACTTGCAGCACTCGTCGGCGGCATTGCCCACTTCCTGTTGGGCTGGCTCGTTTACGGCATGGCCCTGATGTCGACCATGCAAGGCATGTACACGGCCGAGGCCAATGCGATGATGAAAGACCCGCCGGAGCTCTGGGCCTATGGCGTCAGCAGCCTGGTATGGGCGCTGTTGCTGGCCGTGGTGTTCAGCCGCTGGGCCAGTATTTCCACCTTCCGGGGCGGTTTGATCGCCGGCGCCATCATCGGGTTGCTCACCTCCCTGAGCGTCGATCTGGGCATGCACGCCAGCGTAAAACTGCTGAGCAACCTCGCCGTCCTGGTGATCGATCCCATCGCCAACGCCGTCGTCAGCGGCCTGGCCGGCGGGGTCGTGGGCTGGATGCTCGGCCGGGGCGCCGGCAAGTAAGACCATTCCATAAAACCGTTTTTCTGCGTGCAGGAGTCGTTCCGGAGTGCCGGGGCGACTCCTGTTTTTTTAGGGTTTATAGGGTTGATGGGGGTTTATAAGGTTGATGGGGTTTATTCATCCGTTTATGCTGAAAACCTGGGGCGCCGCACAACGGTATCCCGCTTCCGAATCAGGGCAAAAAACGCCGGCCATTATCGGCCCATGGCAATTATCATCCCATGGCAATTATCATCCCATGGCAATTATCAGCCCATGGCTTCAGCCATGGGTACTCGATGCCGCCCCCGCCTGAACCTTTCCCTTCCCCGCCCTGTTTTTTGTGCCTATTTTCGCGCCTTCAACTACCCACCGGTGTCTTTATGAAACTTCTGCCTGCCTTCCGGCTCCTCTTGCTGCTGTTCCTCCTGCCCCTCCAAACCCTCAGCGCCCAGCAACCCGCCAAACCCACCGCCGCCGAACTCCACCAGTCGATCAAAAAACTCAACGTACTCGGCTCGGTGCTCTACGTCGCCGCCCACCCCGACGACGACAACACGCGCATGATCAGTTACCTGCGCAACGAAAAACTGTACGATGTCACCTACCTCTCCCTCACCCGCGGCGACGGCGGCCAAAACCTCATCGGCCCCGAAATGCGCGAACTGCTGGGCGTGCTCCGCACCCAGGAACTGCTTATGGCCCGCTCCGTCGACGGTGGCCGGCAGCGTTTCACCCGCGCCAACGACTTTGGCTTCTCCAAAAGCCCCGACGAAACCCTGCGCATCTGGGACAAAGACGCGGTGCTTTCCGACGTGGTCTGGACCATGCGCCTCACCCAGCCCGACGTGGTGATCAACCGCTTTTACCACGACAAAAAATACGACACCCACGGCCACCACACGGCCTCGGCCATGCTCAGCGTGGAGGCCTTCAAAATGGCCGGCGACGCCTCGGCTTACCCCGACCAGCTGCAACTCACCCGGCCTTGGCAACCCCGCCGGCAGTTTTTCAACACCTCCTGGTGGTTTTTCGGCAGCCAGGAGGCTTTTGATAAAATGGATAAAAGCAGCCTGTTTTCGGTCGATATCGGCGTGTGGCTGCCCCTGCTCGGCAAAAGCAACAACGAAATTGCCGCCGAAAGCCGCTCCATGCACCGCTGCCAGGGCTTCGGTATGCTGAGCACGCGCGGCAGCTCGCTCGACTGGCTCGATTTCGTGCAGGGCGACCGCCCCACCGAAAACGACCTTTTTCAGGGCATCAATACCAGCTGGACCCGCGTGGAAGGCGGCGCCCCCATCGGCGCGCTGCTGACGCAGGTCGACCGCAATTTCCGCCCCGACAACCCCGCAGCCTCGCTGCCCGATCTGCTCCGGGCCATGCAAATGATCAAAAACCTGCCCGACGGCCACTGGAAACAGGTCAAACTCGCCGAAATCAAAACCGTCATCCAGGGCTGCCTGGGCCTCTACCTCGAAGCCACGGCCGCTATCCCGGTGGTGACGCCCGGCGAAAAAGTCAACCTGCGCCTCGAATGTATTGCGCGGGCCAACTACCCGGTCACCCTGAGCGCCATCCAGGTGCGCCCCTCGCTGTTCGACACAGTGTTGGCTAAAAACCTCGACCCCAACCGCGGCCTGACGCTCACGGTGCCCGTGCGCATCCCGACCGACGCGCCCATGACCGCTCCGTACTGGCTGCAACAACCCTTCGATATCGGCATGTACCGCGTCGACGACCAGCAATGGCGGGGCCTGCCCGAAACGCCGCGTTTTGCCAAAGTCCGCTGGTCGTTCACCATCGACGGCCAGCCGCTCGAATACGAAACCGAAGTAGCCTACAAGATCGACGAACCGGCTGTCGGCGAGGTCTGGCGACCCTTCGAGGTGCTGCCGCCGGTCACCGTGGCCTTCGACCAGCCTTCCTACATTTTCCCCAACGGCCATCCGCGCCAGGTGGGCGTGGAAGTGCGCGCCGGCCGCGACAGCATCGCGGGCTCCCTCGCCATTCAGGCGCCGGCAGGCTGGACGATCCGCCCGGCCGCCATCGACTTCCAGCTGGCCAAACGCGGCGAAACCAAAGTGTACAATTTTACCGTACAACCCGCCGGCAACGAACGCCAGGGCGAGCTCAAAGCCCTCGCTGCCCTCGACGGCCGCAACTGGCAACAGCGCCTCGTGACCATCAAATACGACCATATCCCCCAGCAAAGCGTACTGCTCGACAACGCCACCCGCGCCGCCACCCTCGACCTGAAAGTGTCGGCCAAAAACATCGGCTACTACATGGGCGCCGGCGACGACATTCCCAATGCCCTGCGCCTCATGGGCTGTTCCGTCACCCTGCTCGACGACAAAGACATGGAGCCCGAAAAACTCCGCGCCTTCGACGCGGTGGTGATCGGCATACGGGCCTACAACACCAAGGAAAACCTCAAATACCACCAGCCCAAGCTCTACGACTACGTCCGCAACGGCGGCACGCTCATCATCCAGTACAACAACAACTTCGACCTCGTGCTCGACCAGTTGGCGCCCGTGCCGCTCAAACTGGCCCGCGCCCGCACCACCGACGAAAACGCCGAGGTGCGGCTGCTCCAGCCCGGTCACCGCGCCCTGAGCGCCCCCAACCGCATCACCGCCGCCGATTTCGACGGCTGGGTGCAGGAGCGCGGCCTGTATTTCCCGAGCGAATGGGACCCTGCCTTGCAATCCCTGCTGTCGATGAACGACCCCGGCGAAAAACCCGCCGACGGCGCCCTGCTCGTCGGGCAGTTTGGCAAAGGGCACTACGTGTACACCGGCCTGTCGTTTTTCCGCGAATTGCCGGCCGGCGTGCCCGGCGCGTACCGCTTGTTCGCCAATTTGTTGTCGCTGGGTAAATGACACCGTCGCCTTCCGTTTTCCGGGAAAAACTGCTCGCCTGGGCGGCTGCCCACCCGCGGCCTTTGCCCTGGAAAGGCGTGCGCGACCCCTACCTGATCTGGTTGTCGGAGATTATTCTTCAGCAGACCCGGGTGGAGCAGGGCTTGCCTTATTTTGAAAAATTCGCGGCGCAATACCCCACGATCCGGCAGCTCGCCGATGCGCCCGAGGAGGAATTGTTCAAATTGTGGGAAGGCCTCGGCTATTACTCCCGCGCCCGCAACCTGCACGCTGCCGCCAAATACGTGGCGAACGAGCTGGACGGCCGCTTCCCCGATACCTACGAAGGCATCCGCGCGCTCAAAGGCGTGGGCGATTACACGGCCGCGGCCATCGCTTCCTTTGCCTGGCAACTGCCCCACGCGGTGGTCGACGGCAATGTGTACCGCGTATTGTCGCGGGTATTCGGCATCGGCACGCCCATCGATTCGCCCGCGGGCAAACGCGAATTTGCCGCCCTGGCCCAGACCCTGCTCGATACCGGACGCCCCGACGCCTTCAACCAGGCCATGATGGATTTCGGCGCCACGCATTGCCTGCCGCGCCAGCCCAAATGCAGCCGCTGTCCGTTTTCGACCGATTGCGCCGCTTTGGCAAGCGACCGTGTGGCCGATTTGCCGGTCAAAAGCAAGTCGCTGGTGCGCAAAGACCGCTTCTTTCTGTACCTGGTGTTCAAATCCGGCGACAGCACTTACATTCGCCGCCGCGAAGGCAAAGACATCTGGCAGAACCTCTGGGAGTTTCCGCTGATCGAATTGCCGGCCTTGCCGCAGGGCCGGGCGGAAATAGAGACCTGCATCGGGGCTTTTTTGGGCTTGGCATCAAAGCCCGAAACCTGGCAGATGACGGGTTTTACACAGCCGTTCCGGCAAACTTTGACCCATCAACAAATCGCGGCTGTTTTTTGTGAAATTGATCTTTCGGAAAAAAGCCAAATTGTTGTAAATCAAAAACTTGACAGCGAAGGTTATCACAAAAATTTATTTCAAAATTTGAAAAAAAATATGGCCTTGCCGAGGATAATTGATTGGTATTTGCGGGAAAAAACCGTAACTT
>JADZFP010000006.1 GCA_020849825.1 Saprospiraceae bacterium | reverse complement strand
GACCAGCAGTCTTTTACCCGCGGTATTGCCCGCATCACCCGACAGTTCCACCCAGTACCAGCCCGCTTGCCAATCGGCCGTCCGGAGTGGCCATTGGTCGGTTTGCGCCACGTTTGCGGTGTAGACCATACGCCCGCCGGGGTCATAGACGCGCAATTGGCGGAAGCCCTGCGCGGCGTCCCAGCGGAGCAGGGTATTGCCCGAGGCGGGGTTGGGGGAAATTTGGAAAGAAGCGATGTCGGCCAGTTGGTCCGTGGCGGAAACAATGTCGAGCAGCAGGTAAATCGTGCTGTCGCAACCGTAGGCGTTGCTCAGAATTTGGGTGTACTCGCCTGCCTGCGACAGGGTTTGGCCGCCGAAATCATAGGTTTGACCGGGGGAGAGCACTACGTAGAGGGTGTCGCTGTCGGTTGGCAAATTGTTGAGTGTCAGTACGATCAGCGAATCGCACCCATTCGGGGCGACAAGGGTTTGCGTGTAGACACCGGGCGTTACCAGGGTTGTGCCGTTAAAATTAAAGGTACCACCCGGGCAAACTCCCGCTTCGATTTCCTCCACGACGCTGCATTCCGGTTGTACGACAAAAGTCTGGGTGAAAGCCGACAAAGTATTGCTGATGGTGACCGTGTAAGTTCCCGCTTCTGTCACCGTCAGGGTTTGACTGGTATCCCCGGTGTTCCACTTGTATTGAAAAGCCCCCAGATTGACGCCGTTGAAGGAAAGCGACCAGTTGAGCAATTGGCCCTGAAAGCCGCTGTTGTCGTCGAGCAATCCAAGCCGCCAGACGCCGTCGAGCGGGGCGCCGAGAATATCGTTCCAGTTGCCTTCGGGTTGGAACGTGCCGGTAAAAGGCGCGGCCGTAGCGGGCGCAAAAGGCGCTCCGAAGGTAATGGATTGCGTGGCAGCGGGGGAAAAGCAGGTATTGGTGTAATTGTCGCCATTGCCGCCGTTGTCGGTGCTCAGCTCGACAAAACGGCCGTTGGGCGCGAAAAGATAAAGGTTGAGATCGTCGTCCCAGCCATGTTGAATATTAACGCACACCGATTCGAGCAGCGACAGATCGCTGAGGATGCTCAGCGGCATTTTGCCGGCCGCGGCCAGTTGTGCGGGTTTTTGCCCGTCGCCGCCGGCCAAAACCGCGAGATCGGAGTACACCATCGTCAGCGGCGGATCGATGGGGAGCGGGTTGTTGTTGCTGACCGTCCAGTCGAGATTGTTCAGCGCTGAGGGCGAAGCGGCATTCAGGACGGCCAGGCCGCCGTTGAGCGCTGCGATTTGCACCGGCTTGAAGGCCGAATCCGGATCGGCGAGGTAAATGGTAAATACCCGGTAGAAACACGCTGTGTCGCGCACGGTAAGGGCTACGGTTTCAAACAATTCCACGAGCGTGTCTGCCACTGGTTGAATCGGCAGGTACAGGATGGTATCGGAGGTCGAGATCGTGTAGATGGAGTCGAGGCCCAGGTAGTCGACACCGATTGTTGCCGTGCCTTCGAGGCTAAGGGTGAGGGGCAGCAGCTCGGGCGGAATGGCGCTGAACGCCATGGCAATCGTGTCGGCCAGGGCATTTTCCGGCAACACGGCTTCTCCCGGTGAAAACGACACCGAAATATCGGCTTCAGCCACAAAGCTGTTGGCCTCCAGAAACACGGCCGAATCGAACACGCCGTCGGACACGTCGGCCAGGGCCAGCGTCATGGTGTATACGCCGCAGGGTTGCACGGCCGCCTCGGCGGTAAAAATGCTGAGGAAGCCGTCGTACACCGGTTGTTCGTTGCTTTGGTTGTTGTCGTGGTAATACGAGGCGTTTAACGGCGGGCAATCAAAGATCGCGTTGCCGGGGTGCACGTTGTTGATGGCCACCGGCAGGTTGCTGCCGGGCACGCGGGCGATGTTGACCGGTGCGGCGTAGCCCGGCCCTTCGAGGAAAAAGCCAAACACGTCGTTGAAAGGCGAACAGCTGTACTCCGGGTATTCTTCCGAAGCAAAAACATACCGAAACCGGATAGAATCGCTGCTGGCGCGGAAAGTAATCCGGTAGCGCACCAGGTCGTACAGCGGTCCGGTGGTTTGGGCGGCCAGCAAGTCATCGTCGAGGTCGAAATTGTGGTCGGTGGTAGCGAAGTCGATACCCTGATCCTGAGCGCCGTAGCTGGTTCCCTGGCTCGAAGCCCTGCCAGTGCTCAGGATCAGGCCGCGGTGCAACCCGATAGCGTCGTCGCCGCCGGTAAAATACCCCATGGCAGCCGGCACCCCGTCGAACTGCACATCGAGAATTTCGATGCCGGAGCCGGTCAGGTGATCGCGCAGCAGGTCGGCCATGTTGTTGTACGGGGCAATTTCGCCGGGCGCGACGTCGAGAAATTGGGCGGAGACGGACTGGGCCAGCAGCAGCCAGCAAGCGAGAAAGGTGAAAAACTTTGACATAGAGCAATTTAGGTTGTGAGAAATGAATGGAAAAGGTAGGCGAAGGTAAACTTATCTTTGTTGTATGGAAAATCAGGATATCCGATGGCGCCAGCGCTTTGACAATTATCTGAAAGCCCTGGCCAAACTCCAGGCCGGTATGCCCGAAGGCATGGCCGGCCTGTCGCGTATGTCGGAGCTCGAAAAAGAGGGCCTCATCCAGCGTTTTGAATATACCCACGAACTGGCCTGGAACGTCATGAAAGACTATCTCGAATACCAGGGCATACAAAACATCACCGGCTCACACGATGCTATCCGGGAGGCTTTTCAGGCAGGCTTGCTCGAAGACGGTGAAAACTGGATGGAAACCATTCGCAGTCGCAACCAGACTTCTCATACCTACAATGAGCAGGTCGCCAACGAAATTCTGGAAAAGATCGTGACGGCTTATTATTCCCTTTTTGTCAATTTTCGCGAAAAAATGGACACCCTATGGCGCAAGAACCCCTGAGCGGCCTCTCTGATAGGGAAGGTGGTGTATGAACGGGGACAACAGGAGAAATGATGACTTTTTTGAAAAAATTAGTTTGCTTCACACCATGAATCTACGCCCTTCGCTCTTCTGGGACGTCAACCTCGCCACGCTCGACCTGCAAAAACACAAAACACAGGTAATCGAGCGCACACTCATGCGCGGCATGAAGGAGGAGTTTGACGAACTGCTCCGCTATTACGGCTGGGGCGTCGTGCGGGACACAGCCCTTCAGGCCCGCTACCTCGACAAGTACACGCTGGCATTTTGCAGCGCTATTTTTAATGTGCCCAAAACGGAATTTCGATGCTACGAACCCGCACAATCGAACCCCGGACACTGGGATTATTGAAAACACTCATGGCCAAACATCACCTCGACGCGTTTTTATACCATTAAAAACCTTCTGAATAACTTCTAAGCCCATTCTCCCGTGCGCCTCAACCTGCTCTCCCCGGCCAAATCCCTCTTCCCCGCCTTCCGCGCCCAACACGTCGGCCGCGCCTGCTTCGAGCAATTCCGCGCCGAACTGCTCCGCCTCTTCGAACGCCTCGACCACGCCGCCGGCGAATCGGAAGAACACCTCAAAAACAACGTCGCCGACTTCCTCAAAGGCGCCTGGTACGGCAATGCCTTTTACCTCAATACCCGCGACCGCCAGGACCTCGTCGTCCACAACGGCCCCACCGCCAAAGACCCCGCCGGCGTCATCATCGAAACCAAAAAACCGGGCAATAAGGCCGAAATGATCTCCGCCGCCAAACCCAACGCCAAAGCCCTCCACGAACTCCTCCGCTACTACCTCAACGAACGCCAGCTCGGCGCCAACCGCGACATCAAACGACTCGTCGTCACCAACATCGAAGAATGGTTCGTCTTCGACGCCGCCGACTTCGAACGACAGATCTATGCCAATGCCAAATTGATCAAAAACTTCACCGACTGGCACGAAAAACGCCTCGGCGCGGGCAATACCGACTGGTTTTACAAGGAAATCGCCGCGCCTTTCTTCGACAACGACATCGGCGACATCGCCTGTACCCACTTCCGGCTCTCCGACTACCGCGCCGCCGCCGCCAACACCGACCCCGCCGACGACGAAGCCCTGCTCGACCTCTACAAAATCCTCTCGCCCGAACACCTGCTCAAAAAACCGTTCTCCAACGACTCCAACGCCCTCAACAAACCCTTCTACGACGAACTGCTCTACCTCCTGGGCCTCGAAGAAGTAAAAGAAGGCGGCAAAAAACTCATCCAGCGCGCCGAAAAACGCCGCCAGGAAGGTTCCCTGCTCGAAAATACCCTCAACAAACTCGACGTCACCGGCAAATGGCGCAAAGCCCCCGAACTGGCCGGCTACGGCGATTCCGACGACGCCATCCGGTTCAGCATCGCCCTCGAACTCTGCATCACCTGGCTCAACCGTATCCTCTTCCTCAAACTGCTCGAAGGCCAACTCAAACGCTGGCGCCCCGACGAGGCCCTCAGCCGTTTCCTGCGCCCCGATTTTATCCGCGACTTCGACGACCTGCACGAACTCTTCTTCGAAGTGCTCAACCGCCCCTACGAACAGCGAATCCCCACCGTGCAGGCCCGATACGGCCGCCTGCCTTACCTCAACAGCTCGCTGTTCGAAATCACCCCGCTCGAAGACGCCGTGTTCAGCGTCAACGAACTCAAAGACCGACTCGAACTGCCCCTCGCACCCCAAACCGCCCTGCGCGACGCCACCGGACAGCGCCGCGGCGGCCGCCAAAACACGCTCCACTACCTGCTCGAATTCCTCGACGCCTACGATTTCAGCGCCGAAGGCAAAGCCCGCATCCAGGCCGAACAACGCGACGTGATCAACGCCTCCGTGCTGGGCCTCATTTTTGAAAAAATAAACGGCTACCGCGACGGCTCCTTCTTCACGCCCGGCTTTATCACCATGTACATGTGCCGCGAAACGCTGCGCCGGGCCGTCCTGCATAAATTCAACCAGGCCTACGGCTGGTCCTGCCCCGATTTCGACAGCCTCTACAACCACCTCGACCCCGGCAAAATAGCCGAATACAACGCCCTGCTCAACAGCCTGCGCTGCTGCGACCCCGCCGTGGGCTCCGGACACTTCCTCGTCAGCGCCCTCAACGAACTCATCGCCATCAAAAGCGAACTCGGCCTGCTCGCCGACCGCCAGGGCCGCCGCCTGCGCGAACTGCGCGCCGTGGTGGGCAACGACGAACTCCTGCTCACCGACGCCGAAACCGACCAACCCTTCGAATCCCGGCCGGGCCTCAGCGCCAGCCAACGCGTGCAGGAAGCCCTCTTCCACGAAAAACAAACCCTGATCGAAAACTGCCTCTTCGGGGTCGATATCAACCCCAAATCGGTCATGATCTGCCAGCTGCGCCTGTGGATCGAATTGCTGAAAAACGCCTATTTCAGCTCCCCCTCCTCGGGTGGGGGCCGGGGGGAGGCCCTCGAAACCCTGCCCAATATCGACATCAACATCAAGTGCGGCAACTCGCTCATCAGCCGCTTCGCACTCGACGAAGACCTCTCCGACGTGTTCCGCCGCCAAAAATTCTCCCGCGCCGACTACCTCGACGCCGTGCAGG
>JADZFP010000005.1 GCA_020849825.1 Saprospiraceae bacterium | reverse complement strand
TCGTCGGCCACCATTTTGTAGCTGTTGCCGCTGGAGAGGCTGCGCAGTACGGCTTGTTCGCGGGGGGTGAGTTTGTCTAATTCGGTGTTGACGGCGGGCGCGCGGGGAAAGAGTTCGAGCACTTTGCGGGCGATGACCGGCGTCATGGGCGCGCCGCCGTTGTAGATGTCTTCTATGGCTTCGAGGATTTTGGAGGGGGGCGTTTTTTTGAGCAGATAGCCGCTGGCCCCGGCGCATACGGCCTGGAACACCTTGTCATTGTCGTCGAACACGGTCAGCATCAGCACCTCGGTGGTGGGGCAGGCTTGTTTGGCTAAGTAAGCGCCCTCGATGCCGCTGCGTCCGGGCATGTCGATGTCCATGAGAATGACGTCAGGTTCGTACCGCCGCACCTCCTCTTCGATGTTCAGGCAGTCGCCGAAGGCGTTGACCAAATCGAACTGATCGAGGCCCGTGAGCAAAATGCGCAGCGAATCGCGCAGGGCTGCATTGTCTTCATAAATCAGAATCCGGATGGGCATAAGTCGCGTTTGAACGCTTAAATGTCGGGGAAATAAATGTTACGTCGCTATCCCATAAGTATGGGATGGGAGACCGGTAACTGCCGCCCAACTCACTTTTCAAATTTGAAAAGTTCAATTTGAAATTTGAAAAGTGAGATCACTTCCGAAAGATTGGGCGCTCTTTCACCGCGTAAACTTCCGCTCAAAAACCGCCACGTTGCCCCGGTCGTCTTTCACGGTCAGTTTCAGGGTATGGGTACCGGGAGGGATGCGACCGTCGAAGGTATGCGACAGCCTGGCCCGTTTGCGGTCGAACTCGAAGAGCGTCCATTTGCCGTCCACGGTTGCGCGATACGCCAGGTTGTCGGCGCTGCCGTCGGTGCGGAAGTTGTCCTGGATACGGAAGGCGATGGTGTTTTTCCGGCGCATGTCGGCGCCGAAAGAGATGGGCGTGATCGTGGGCGCCAGGGTATCGAGCATGATGCAATAGTCGCCGAAGCCGCGTACGCGGGTTTGGATCTGTTCGCCGCTCCAGATGCCGCCGCAATTCACCGGGCGTCCATTGCCCGCGCGGGCGATCACGGCTTTGGGGCGCAAGGCCTCCGGAATATTCGTTTTAGGCGACAGGCTGAGCAGGATGCTACGGTGCAGGGGGGCGGTTTCGTCGTGTACGCGGTGCAGGGCCGACAGCTCGCCGAAGCGGTGATTTTTTTCGCTGCTGTACTGAAAGTACAAGGTTTCGTACAGGGCGCCTTTGGGCACGGTCATGGAAAAGCCTTCGAGGTCGACGCGGTTATCCACATCGAAGGGCAGTTCGAACTGGCAATCGGGTTGCGGCAGGGGCTCTACCGGGTCGCCGCGCAAGGCCCAGAAGCTGACCGTAGAGACATTTTTGTTCGCGTCGGCGGCTTTGAGCACAATTTTTACCGGACGGTCTTTGTACAGCGGAATGGCGCCCAGCGATTCGGTGCGGGCGTAGTTGGACAGGCGATCGCCGGGCAGCACGAAACAGCGGTGGAACCAGGCCCCGTAGCGTTCGCGGGCCGAGTAGTCGGTATGGGCGTTGAGGTAACGGGTTTCGTCGAAATCCAGTTCGCTCATATGCCACTGGAAAGCCGCCTGGCCGTCGGCCAGCAAAGTGAGGGCATACAAACCGTTTTTGTTCTTGGTGTTCCCGGTCGGGCGGTCGATGGCTTTGAGTCCGAACCCAACCCGCCAGGCTGGCAGCCGCACGGTATCGCCTTTTACGCCGTAGCTGCCATCTGTGCGGCGTTCGATGGGGAAGGCCTTGCTGTTCACCACTTCCCGGCGTTCGTTGAGGAAGTATACTTTCATGTCGCGCAATTCCGGCGGCACGTTATCCGGTATGGGCAAGCCGAATAAAAGCGGGTTAAGGGCTTTTTGGCTGGCCGTGTGCCGGATTTCGAAGTGCAGGTGCGCGCCCTCCGAACTGCCGGTGTTTCCCATACGTCCGATCTGTTCGCCTTTTTTTACTTTGAACATACCGTCGGGTGGCGACAGGTCCACTTCGAAACGTTCGCGTTTGTACTGGGCCTCCTTTACATATTGCTGCACGGCGGCGGAAAACCGGTCGAGGTGCGCGTACACCGTGGTGTAACCCTTCGGGTGTTTGATGTACAGCGCGTTGCCGTATCCGCTTTCCTGCACCCGTATCCGGTCGATATACCCCTCTGCCGCCGCGTAGATGGGTTGCCCGATGCTGCCGCTGGCGCTGCTGATGTCGATGCCGGAATGGAAATGGTTGGGCCTCAGTTCGCCGAAGGTGCCCGACAAGCGGATGGCCGTTTTGACCGGCATGTCAAAATAGTCCTTTGGATAGTCTTCCGGTGAAGTATCCGGACCGGGTGGCGCACCCGGAACGCCGGCCATCACCGCCGGCAGCAGCCAGATCATGCCCCAAAAGGCGCGTAGTATCGTGTTCCTCATGCCCGTAATCATGTTTTGGGTTTCCTTATTTCTTTTGCCTGCAAAAACAATGCAAATTATTAAACAGCCGGCGAAAACAAGGTAAAATCCCAAAAAATGACTCAATTTTCACCCGATGCCCCATTGGCGCCATTTTCATCGAACCCCTACCCCACCCTCCGTAAATGCCCATTTCCCGATCAGGGTTCGTTCGTAGGCATTTCTGTTCAGGTATTCCAGAAACAGTTCGCGTGAAATACCGCGCGCGCCCAGGCTGGCGAGGTGGGCGGTCTCCTGCTGGCAATCGATCAGCCAGAAGCCGGACCGTTGCAGGGCTTGCGACAGGGTGATAAACCCGGCCTTGGAGGCGTTGGTTTCGCGGGCAAACATACTCTCGCCAAAAAAAATACGTCCGAGCGACAGGCCGTACAAGCCGCCCGCCAGTTCGTCGCCCTGCCATACTTCCACCGAATGGGCCAGTCCCCGGCGGTGCAGCTCGGTGTAGCCTTCAATGAACGCTTCCGATATCCAGGAGCCGTCCTGTCCCGAACGCGAGGCCGCGGCGCAGTCGCGGATCACCCGCTCAAAACAGGTGTCGAGCGTGTAACGGAATTTGCCCCGGTTAAAAATGGAGCGCATGCTTTTGTGAATTTTCAACCCGGCGGGAAACAACACGAAACGGGGATCGGGCGAATACCAGAAAAAACTGCCTTCGTCTTCAAACCAGGGGAAAATGCCGTTCCGGTAAGCCAGGATCAGCCGTTCCGGACTGAGGTCGCCGCCCACCGCGAGCAAGCCGCCCGGTTCGGCCAGGGTGGGATGCGGGAAACTGAGTTCGTGGTCGTTGAGCCAGAAGACGGGCATGGGCAGTGGGCCTACTCCTCCACCACGGCCGATAAGCCCCGATCCAACAGGGCTTCGCACAAGGGGATCAATTCGCCCCTGGCGCCGGATTTTACCGTGGCTTTGCCTTTAAAATGAATAATAATGGATAACTGCTCGGCTTGCTCGTGCGAGTGTTTCAGGATTTCCATGAAACACTGGATCACCCAGTCGAACGAGTTGACGTCGTCGTTGAATACAATAATATGCGCGGGAAGATCCGAGCCGATGTCGTCTTCCACGAGAATGTCTTCTTCTTCCTGCCAGTGTGGTATGGGCATGATTTGGGTGGTTTAGAAGGTTTAGAGTGGTTTAGAAGGGTTTAGAAGGGTTTAGAGGGGTTTAGAGGGGTTTAGAGGGGTTTAGAGGGGTTTA
>JADZFP010000004.1 GCA_020849825.1 Saprospiraceae bacterium | reverse complement strand
CCGACAGCGCGACGAAGAAGATGATTCAGACGAAGTAATCGTCGGATTGTTGAATCGACCATAAACAGCAAGCGCCACTCCGGAAACGGGGTGGCGCTTGTGTTTTGGGAGGATTTGGGGATATGAGGATGGGAGGATTTGAGCAGGCAGGGTTTTAGCTCCGGACAGCACCGTTCCCGCGAACGAGCCATTTTTCAGTAACCAATTTTTCGAGGGCAAAGGGACCGCGGGCATGAAGTTTTTGGGTTGAAATACCTATTTCGGCGCCCAAACCGAATTCGCCTCCATCGGTAAAACGTGTGGAAGCATTGACATAAACGGCCGCTGCATCCACCGCTGACAGAAAGCGTTCGGCCGTCTCCGGATTTTCGGTCACGATGGCTTCCGAGTGTCGGGAGGAGTATTGGTCGATATGCTCGAGTGCGGCATCGAGGCCATCTACGACGGCCACAGAGCATCGCAGTGAGAGAAATTCCCTGCCAAAATCATTGGCTGAGGCTTTTTGCAGCCAGGGATAACCGGATTTACTCAAAATATCGAATGCCGCTTGGTCGGCAAAAATTTCGACCGACCAGGGGCGAAGTCCTTCCGCCATTAATGGCAAAAAGCGTTCTGCCATTGGACGTGCGACGAGTACCGTATCGAGTGCATTGCAAACCGAAGGCCTTGAAACTTTGGCATTTACCACAATATCAACCCCTTTGTTCGTATCTGCATCGGTATCGACATAGGTATGGCACACCCCGGCCCCAGTCTCGATAACAGGCACCCGTGCATTTTCACGAACAAACTGGATCAAGGTATCTGAACCGCGCGGAATCAGAATGTCGACCCAACGTTCGGCTCGCAAAAGAGTATTGACCGCCTCACGATCGTTGGGCAAGAGGGTGACGATGGCGCCGGGCAATCCCTCGGCTGCCAGCGCTTCATGCAGCAGGTCGACCAGTATCTGATTGGAAAATGCGGCCTCTTTCCCACCTTTGAGCACACAGACATTGCCCGAACGAAGACACAGTGCGGCAACGTCGATGGTAACGTTGGGCCTGGATTCGTAGATGACGCCCACGACACCCAAGGGGACGCTGACTTTTTGCAGATGCAGCCCGGGCCGGATGTCCCGTTCGAGTAAGACCCGACCGGCAGGGTTGGGGAGCGTTGCGACCTGACGAACGGCAGATGCCAGATCGGAGAGCCGTTTAGTGTTGAGCAGTAGGCGGTCTTTTTTCGGGTTGTCGTCTGTCAATTGAGCCAGATCGCGGCCGTTTTCGCGTAAAATGTCGGCTTCCCGTTCGAGCAATAAATCCGCCAGGCGGTTCAGGACTGCCGATTTTAGTTGGTTACTGGCCAGCGCAATGGCAGGGGTCGCTTTATGGGCGATTTGCAAAAGTTGTTCTATCGGTTCCATTATTTGTTAAAGTGAGAGCAAAACAATATCGTCGGCGTGGGCTACTTCGAGCCCCTGCACGCCCATTTGTTGAATCAGCGCGTCGGAGCCCAGGCGCATGCGTGCAATCGCCAGCGTACTGCCGTTTTCATCACAAATTTCGACCAATTCGCCATTGGCGAAGGTCCCCATGACCTTGCGCACGCCGACGGCCAGCAGGCTGTTACGTCGCAGCAGAGCGGCCGCCGCGCCGGCGTCGACGATGAGTTGCCCGACTGCCAGTCCGCCGCTGGCCAACCACCGGCGCCGGGCCGACTCGGAGCTTTTACCGGCTGAAAAAACGGTACCTGTCTGGCCGTTCAAGGCGCGGAGGATCGCGTCGGGGTCGGACAAACCGAAGATGTGCGTCTGAATGCCAAAACGCGTGGCCAGTTTGGCAAAAGTCAGTTTGGAAGCCATTCCGCCCAGTCCTACGGTTGATTTTTCGGGGCGAACAAGCCCAAAAATGGTATCGTCGATTTGCGCGACTTCGGGAATGATGCGCCCTTCGGCATCGAGCAGGCCGCCAGCCGTGGTACACAACAACAGTCGTCGGGCGCCGAAGCCCACTGCCAGCAGGGTAGCCAGTTCGTCGTTGTCGGAAAAACGCAATTCGCGGTCGTTGATGACGTCATTTTCATTGACAATAGGTACCACGCCGTTTTGCCAAAGACATTCAAAAGTATCCTGCAACTGCAAAAAACGAGTGCGTTCGGCAAAGTGGCGACGCTCGCAAAGCCCCTGGGCAACCGGGATATCGAAAGCCGCGAAAAACTGGGCATATTGTTGCAAAAGCAAGGGATTGCCGATGGCGGCGGCGGCTTTCCGTTCACTCAAACTGCCGGAATAACGCCGCAAAAACGATTTGCCCGCCGCCACGGCTCCGCTGCTGACGATGGCCACGCGCCAATCGGCGCACAGGCTGGCCGTTTGCCGTGCAATTTCAAGCAGGGCTTTTTGGTGCAGGCTGCCGTCGGGGCGGGTGAGCGCGGCACTGCCGAATTTGAGGATGAGGATGGGTTTCATATTTAAGGTTGATAGGTTTATAAGGTTGATGAGGTTGGATGGGGTTTATTTCGGTCATCCGGTTCAGAGCACCTATTTTTGAACCTCATAAACGCGGCTCATGGTATTGAACTGGCAAAAAACAAGGTTCAAAATTAAACAAAGGCTGACCAAGACCAGGCAATGGCTGCAAAATGCCGTGCGCCGGCGCCCCAGAACATTCGCTTTGCTGGGCGCGCTTTTTCTGCTTTGGCTTTTTTGTTTGCCCCGGCCGCTGTTTGATCAGCCGGTGAGTTTTGTGGTGGAAGACCATCAGGGTGATTTGCTGGGCGCCCGTATTGCCGCCGACGGTCAATGGCGTTTTCCGCAGGGGCCGGCTGTGCCCGATAAATATGCGCGTTGTGTTGTCTTGTTCGAAGACCGCCGGTTTTGGTGGCACCCGGGCGTCGATCCCGGGAGTTTGACGCGAGCGGT
>JADZFP010000003.1 GCA_020849825.1 Saprospiraceae bacterium | reverse complement strand
TGGTTGTATCAATTGCACGGGGTTTGAAGGCTTCGGCATCGGCAATTTCGACGACCGCCGAGGGAGCGGCGCCCGATTTTTGCGTGACAACATCCGCGGCAGCGGGGGCCGGCGGTTTGGGTTTTGTAATTTGAGCCTGCAAGGTAGCAGCGACAAAAAGCAACAGGAAAGCCGGCAAGGCGGTCGCTCGGCAACAAACAAACATTCTTTTCATCAGGAAAATACCGGTCGGATTGGATGATATGTGAACATGGTTAACGCCACAGGGGCAAAAATCGTACTAAATGAATTTCAAACGCATCATCTTGCACCGGGAGGTTGTCTCTCAACAAGAAAAATAAAGACAGAAAGCAGCCCCGGCGCCCCTTAAGGAGTCAGGAAAACACAAGCGCCTTAATTTTCGTTTGACCAAAAAAATCACCGCTCATGTCACCTCTTCGACTTTCCGGATTGTTCGCATTCCTGCTCTTTATCGCCTGTACCTATACCCTGAAAATAAAAGACGGGCAAACCGCGCACGAGCGCAAACAATTCGCAGTAGCGATTCCCATGCTCGAAAAAGAGTTTGCAAAAGCCAAACTACGCAGCGAACGCGGCAAAATCGCCTTTCTACTGGGTGATGCGCTGACCCGGACCGGGCAGGACGCCCGCGCTATTCAATGGTACCAGACGGCTTATGACAACAACTACGGCGCCGATGCCCTGAAAGCACTCGCTTATACCCTCAAAAAACTCGAACGGTACCCCGAAGCCTCTGAAACCTTCAAAAACCTCGGTATTGAAATTGGCTCGCCTTACGAATACCGAAAAGAACTTACCGCCTGCACCGTTGCGCAGGATTGGCTCAAACAAGCCCCGGCAAATGGCTGGACGATCGATCCGGCGCCCTTCAACAGCCCGCAAAACGACTTTTCTCCCGCGAGCTACCCCGATGGGCGCCTGCTGTTCTCCAGCGACCGCGCCATGAGCACCGGTACGAAAAACTATGCCTGGACGGGCAACCGATTTATGGATCTATTTATCGTGGAACCCAGTGCCGCCAGTGCGCAAATATTTGACAACCAGCTCAACAGCATCGGCAATGAAGGCGCCGCTACATTCAGCGCCAATGGCCTCGAAGTGTTTTTCGTACGGGCCATCGGGGCATACAAAGGCGACGACCAGTATTGCAAAATCTATTATTCCCAAAAAGAAACACCCGACGCAGGCTGGAGCCCGCCCATCCCTTTGCCCTTCCAAAAAGAAAAAATCAACTACCTGCACCCCGCGCTTTCTGCCGACGGCCGCACCCTTTATTTCTCCTGCAACGACCCCGAAGGTTGGGGCGGGTACGACCTTTACACCGTACAGCGCAACCTGCAGGCCGAAAATGGCTGGGACGAGCCCAAAGCGCTGAGCAGAAACCTCAATACGCCCGGCAACGAGGTGTTTCCCACCCTCGATGCCGATACCCTCTACTTCGCATCCGATGGCCTGCCGGGCATGGGCGGCCTCGATGTGTTCCGCAGCTACCGCATGGACCGCAATGCCTGGGCGCCGCCATACAACCTCAAATCGCCCGTCAACAGCGGCGCCGACGATTTCGGGTTTATTACCACAAAACGGGCCCCGAAAAACGCTGCCGCCCACCCCGGCGACCTTCTCCGCGAGGGCTTCTTTACCTCCAATCGCCCCGGCGGCCGCGGCGGCGACGATATTTACCGCTACGAACAGCGCGTTCCGCCGCCCAAACCGCCGAAAACCGATACAGTACCCACCTCGCCCCAGGCATACAAAATGCTGCTGGAAGGCTACGTCCTGGAAAAAATCTTTGCCACAACCGACGACCCCAACAGCAAAGTGCTGGGCCGCCGCCCCCTGGCCGGCGCTACCGTAGTGATTGAAGCGGGTAATAAAAAACAAACCCTGACCGTCAAAGACGACGGCTTTTTCAGCATCACGCTGGCCGAAAATACCGATTATAGTTTCGGCGCCAGTCTGAACGGTTACCTCGCCAATTCGACCAAATTCAGCACCAAAGGCATCGCCAAAGACCCCGATAACCCGGTTCAGACTTACGAAGTGGAGATCGTGCTCGACAAAATTTACCGCGATAAAGAAATCGTGCTGGAAAACATCTACTACGACTTCGACAAATGGGATATCCGCCCCGATGCCGAACCCACGCTCAACCGGCTCGCCGAAGTGCTGCGCCAAAACCCGGGTATCCGCATACAACTCGGCAGCCATACCGACTGCCGGGGCAACGACAATTACAACCAAACGCTTTCCCAACGGAGAGCGGAGAGCGCGGTCAATTACCTGATCTCCAAAGGAATCGACCCCGGCCGCCTTTCTGCAGTGGGCTATGGCGAATCCCAACCCGCCGCCGATTGCGCCTGTGCCCGTTGTACCGAAATCGAGCACCAGACCAACCGGCGCACAACTTTTAAAGTAGTGGAATAGGCGTTTCGCGGCGCCGCACTATTTTCGCCCGGAGAATACCTTCCTGTTAACCAACTATTTTACAACAATGTACAAAATTGCATTCGTACTGCTCGTGCTGCTCGTCACGGCCTGTGGTACCGCTAAAATCGCGGCCCCGAAAGAGGCCGACGCTCTCCGCGCAGCCGAGAAATTCCCCGGCTACACCCTGGCCGATCTCCAGAAAGGTCACATGCTTTACAAGGAAAATTGCGGCAAATGCCACGGCCTGAAATCGCCCCGCTCGCTCGACGAGGCCGGCTGGCGCAAAATCGTGCCGCCCATGGCTAAAAAAGCCAAGGTGAATGCCTCAACCGAAGACGCCATTCTGAAGTATCTGGTGACGATGAGCAAATAAGTCGATTGAACGATTGATTCGATTGTTACGATTGATTCGATTGGCCTCCCCCGGCCCCTCCGAGGGGGGGGGAGCGGATCGGAAGTTATTACTGATTGATTTTCAGTGTTTTGGAATTGGCCCGTGAGGCTTGTTTTTGCTTTTCAAAATTTTTTCACTTTAATCGGCGCCTTTACCACAAATTATTCACAAATCATTGAAAGTCAAACAATAGCAACTTCCGGCCCGCTCCCCTCCTGTGGAGGGGCTGGGGGAGGCTAATCGAATCAATCGTAACAATCGAATCAATCGTTCAGTCCTTCAAAATACCGCGCCACTTTTGCTGCTGCCGCTTTCCCCACCGCGGCTTCTATTGCGGCCGGTTCTGCTTCGCGGACGCGGGCGAGTGAGCCGAATTGAGAGAGCAGTTTTTCTGCTGTTTTGGCCCCGATGCCGGGTATTCCGGTCAGTTCTGTTTTGATAAAATTGCGGCTTCGCTGATCGCGGTGGAATGTGATGGCGAAGCGGTGCGCTTCGTTGCGGGCCTGTTGAATGAGTTTGAGCGACTCCGATTTTTTATTGATGTACAACGGTACAGGGTCGTCGGGGAAAAAGATCTCTTCCAGTTTTTTGGCAATGCCGATTACCGTGACCTTGCCTTCGAGGTCGAGGGCGCGCAGGCTTTTCATGGCTGCCGACAACTGCCCCTTGCCGCCATCGATAATGATGAGTTGCGGCAGGCTCTGCGCTTCGGCCAGCAGGCGCTTGTAGCGGCGGTACACCACCT
>JADZFP010000002.1 GCA_020849825.1 Saprospiraceae bacterium | reverse complement strand
GAATCGCTTATTATGCCGAGTATCGGTTTTTACAATATACCCGGCAGACCTGACAGCGCCATGCCCTGGACGTTTTGTCGTTTTTATATCGGCCTGGAAGATCCGGACTGGCTCTGGGAAGATATGGAACAGGCCATGGAAGCCTTATAGGGTTGTGTATTATAATGAATAAAAAAAAACTCCGGCGGGTCATTCCCACCGGAGTTTCGACGTGATGTATGATCAAAGCGTCAGCGACGGATTAAGCGCGCTGAACGTTAACTGCATTCATACCTTTTTTGCCGCGGGCCGTTTCGAAGGTAACTACGTCACCTTCACGGATTTTGTCCACGAGGCCGCTAACGTGCACGAAAATTTCCTGCCCGGTGGCGCTGTCGACGATGAAGCCAAAACCTTTGGTTTCGTTGAAGAACTTTACGGTTCCTTTGTACATTGTAAAAAATTTAAAAAAGAAAAAATTGATGCTATCGGCCATAAGCCGAGGCAAAGGTAATTGAAATTCGGGGGGCTGCCAAAAAAATACTTCTTTTACAGCCGTTAAAACGCGATTTACAACTTATGCTCGATCGACAAAGGCGATTCCAACTGGCTTCAATTGTTTTGTGTGCGGGTGTTTTTTTGTTCCATTTGTTCACTTTGAGCAGTGGTACCATGTGGGGCGACGACTGGACGATGTATGTCAATCATGCCATGAACATGGCGCAGGGGCGCTCTTACACATACCCGGGATATATTTTCAATCCGATGTACCCGACTTATGCACCGACGGCCTATCCGGCAGGATATCCCTTGTTGCTGACGCCGGCCGCGGCCATTTGGGGGCTCAATCTGACGGCATTTAAAATAGTGAACTTACTATGCCTGGCCGGCGGGCTCTATCTCATCTGGTACTGGCTGCAGAGCAGGGTTCACCCGCTGACGGCATTGGTTATTCCATTTTTTATAGGCATGTCGCCTTATTTTTGGTACATGCGCGATCATATCCTCAGCGATATACCGCACATGATTTTTACCGTGCTCTTTTTTATTCTTTACGAACGCTGGCAGCGAAAAGGCGATTGGCGTTCGGCAGTAGCGATGGGTCTGGCGCTGGTGTTTGTGTGTATGTTGCGCTCGATCAGTCTGGTATTGATCGCGGCTTTCGGTCTGCACTGGATTATGGGGCCGTTGCGTTTGCGCAAGTCGGGAGCGATTGCAATGGGATTGGCCGCCGGAATCTGGCTTTTGCACAATGCACTGGTGCCCTCCAACAGTTATTTTCAAATGCTGGCCGGTTTGAAATTCAGAGTTGTTGATCGTTTATACGAAGGGTTAAGGCCCTATGCGCAGGATTTCGACGCTTTGTTCCGTTTGTGGGAGAAGAACGACCTGATGGCTTTTGGGAAAATCGTGGCCACACTGTTACCTGTTTTCAGTCTGGCAGGCTTGTTGAGCATACGACGCTGGACCTTGCTGGAAAGTTACATAGTGTTGTATGTACTGGTTATTGCGTTTTTTCCCGGTTTTCAGGGCTTCCGTTATCTCGTCGGGATATTTCCTTTTTTGCTGTATTACGTGGCATTTTTCCTGGAAAATATACCGGTAAAAAGACTCCGGATGACGGTTTATGCGATCATGCTGATCATGACTGCGGGGGTGACGATACAATGGTACGTGCAAAACCGCAATGCCACGATGGTAGGCAATGTCCTCGAACAAAATGCCCAACTGTTCTTTGCCTACGTCCGCGACAGCTTGCCGTCCGATGCCGTTCTGGTCGCCGACCGGCCCAGAATACTGGCTTTGTATGCCAACCGCAAAGGGACGGTTTATCCGGACGCCAATCATGAAAAAGAATGGCTGGATTGGCTGAACCGAAACAACGTCACCTATGCAACAAAAGCAGCCTGGGACAACGACAAGCCCGATCGCTACTGGGCGCGTTACATGGATGAACACCCGGACCAATTCAAAAAAATATTTGAAGACCGCGGACTTCAGGTGTATAAATATACCCGTACGCCCGACTAAGCATTCAGTTTCACCATCAATTCTTGCATCCAGGTCGGGGAATCGGCCTATTTTTGCGCCTCATTTTGAATATCGAACAACGCAATGACCGCAACACAGAACATACTCTCGCAACGTGTATTAGGCCTGGCCGAATCAGAAACCTTGAAAATGGCACGCATGGCCCGCGAATTGCGCGCACTGGGCCACGACGTAATCAGCCTTAGCCTTGGAGAACCGGATTTTGACACCCCCGTACATATCAAAGACGCCGCTTATCAGGCTTTGAAGGACGGCTACACCAAATACACCCCCGTGGCAGGTCTGCCCGAATTGACGAAGGCAATCAGCGAGAAATTCTGGCGCGACAACAAACTGGAATACAAACCCGAGCAAATTGTCGTCAGCAACGGCGCCAAACAGACCGTTTACAACCTCTGCCAGGCTTTGCTCGATCCGGGCGACGAGGTGGTGGTGTTTGCCCCATACTGGGTTTCTTATTGGGAGATCATCAAATTGTCGGGTGGCGTACCGGTGCCCGTTTATGCGGGTGTCGAACAGGATTTCAAACCGACTCCGGAGCAAGTTGCCGCTGCCATTACGGATAAAACAAAGTTCATCCTTTATTCTTCTCCCTGCAATCCGACGGGTTCGGTCTTTACCCGGGAGGAGTTGCAAGCCATCGCAGCAGCCATTGAGCCGCACGAACACGTGTTTGTTGTGAGCGACGAGATTTATGAATACATCAATTTTACCCACGAACACGTCAGCATCGGCAGTTTTCCGAACATGAAAAACCGCACGATTACGATCAACGGCTTTGCCAAAGGTTTTGCCATGACCGGCTGGCGACTGGGCTATATGGGTGCTCCGAAATTCATTGCCGATGCCTGTGCCAAAATTCAGGGGCAAGTCACCAGCGGCGCTTCCTCTTTTGGCCAAAAAGCGGGCGCTGTTGCCCTGAGTTCCGATCTGGAGCCCACGTTCTCGATGCGCGAAGCATTTCGCGAACGCCGGGATATCGTCATTTCCATGCTGGAAGAGATTCCGGGGATCAAGACCAATCACCCGGACGGCGCTTTTTACATTTTCCCCGACATCAGTGCCTATTTTGGCAAAACGGATGGCAACGTCGTCATCAACAACGGCGATGATTTTTGCGATTACGTCATGTCGCAGGCTTATGTCGGACTGGTTTCAGGCGCCGCATTCGGCGACGATCGCTGTTTCCGCCTGAGTTATGCCGCTTCCGAAACCGAACTGCGCGAAGCCGTTCGCCGTATGCGCGACGTATTGAGCCGTTTGAAGTAAGGGCGAATCAGGAAATACGCGGGGGCGGATTGTTGAGCAGGAGCGTGTTTTCCCCAAAATATTCTTTGAATGCAAGGGCAAACGTACCCGGATTGCTGAATCCGACCAGATCGGCAATAGCCTGGGGGGTACCGGCGCGTTTTTCAAGCAGAATTTTTGCTTTTTCAAGGCGCATTTCCCGAATAAGCTGCACCGGCTCCTTGCCGGTCAGCACGCCGAGTTTTTTGACAAAATGGTGTCTCGGCAACTGCATTTTTTTCGCCAGATCATCCGCCATGAAGTCTGCATCGGCGAGGTTCTGCTCGATCAGTTCCATGGTTTGGTTTAAAAAACGATTGTCGGGCACTTCACGGTGGTCGGTAAACCAGAAGTGGAGGACACGGGTAAAACGGTCGTGGTTGTCTTTGCGGGCATCGAGCAGGCGCTGCACAGAGGCGCCGAATTCGTCGTCGAGCACTGGCCGGGTAAACCAGGCTTCGGCGCCGGCGCGCAGGGCATCGAGTTTGCCTTCGTTGCCATAGCGGTCGCTGAGCAGGATTACGGGAATATGGTTCGTTTTCTCCGACAATTTGATTTGGCGGGCCACGTCGATCCCGGTTTTGCCATTGAGCACGGCATCGCACACGATCTGGTCGGGCAGCAGGTCGGCCGCGCGTTGCAGGCCCTCATTTGCACTGAATGCCGTTTCGACGCGAAAACGGTCGCTGAGCAGCGATTTCAGGTAGATGACTACTTGCCGGTTGGGTTCGATCAGTAGCGCGATTTTGTCCGGAGAGCCCACGTTGTCTGGCTGGAAAGAGAGCGGTTCGGGCGTTTGTTTGGCGGGCGGCATCGGCGTTTCGGCCAGCATTTTTTCAAATACCTGGCGGTCGTTGGCGCGTTCAATCTCCATTTCCAGTTCGCGTTGTTGCAAACGTTTGCGCCAGCGGGAGCCGGTTCGGCCAATTCCGTACAGCAAGAGGAGGAAAAGCAGCAGGCAAATGCCGGCCAATGCAAGAAGTTCCTGTTTTTTAAATTTGATCACTTCCGTCGAACCGTACCCATCAAGGGCGTGGACGCTTTCGAGCGAATCCAGTTTTTGTTGCAGGTAGAAAGTTCGCGCCGCGGTGGAACGGGCCGACAGCGAATCTCTTACGATAGCCAATTGGCGGTAATTGACCAGCGCTCTTTTGGGCTGCCCGATGCGTTCGCAGGCAAATGAAATAGCCGTCAGCAAATCGGCTTTTTTTTCCAATCCAGTTTCCAGGCGGGCGTCCCTTTCGGCTGTTTCGAGGAAACGCTGACAACTGGCTGTATCCTTGT
>JADZFP010000001.1 GCA_020849825.1 Saprospiraceae bacterium | reverse complement strand
TGCTTTCTTCGCCCGCGAAGCCCTGGGCGTAAAAACCTGGGATGTGTACGACTACGTGCTGGGCGCCAACGGCGCCGAACTCGAGCGTATCCTCAGCATCGGCGGCGACGGCATTAACCAAAAAGCAAAAGCCGGCGCCCAGATCAATCGCTTCAAACCGGCGGTGATCCATATCGGTCCGTTCTATCTGGAAAAAGGAAAAACAGCCAAACACACCCTGAAAATCGACAATTACGTCGGTTCGGTGCGCGCCATGCTCGTATGCTCCGCCCCTGCGCCCAACGGCAAAGGCGCCTACGGCTCTGTCGATAAAACCGTCGCCGTGCGCAAACCGCTCATGATCCTGCCCACCCTGCCGCGCGTGCTCGGCCCCGGCGAAACACTGCGTCTTCCGGTCGACGTATTTGCCATGGAAAGCAAAGTGCGGAGCGCCACCGTACGGGTAAAAGAGAGCTCAGGCCTGGTCAATATTCAGAACACTTCGGTCAATACCCTGAACTTTGCCCAACCCGGCGAACAAATGACTTATTTTAACCTCAAAGTCGGGCCCAAAACGGGGGCTGCCAAATTCACCATCACCGCTCAGGGCGGCGGCGAAACAGCCGAAGAGACCATCGAAATTTTGGTCAGAAACCCCAACCCGGTCATCCAAACCGTCTGGGAAGGCACCATCGAACCCGGTCAGGAATGGTCGGGCGGCTTCGATCCGGACAAATACAGCGACATCGTCAACGCCTCCCTCGAGGTCAGCGCCCTGCCGCCGGTCAACCTCAGCCGCCACCTCGACTACCTGATTCGCTACCCGCACGGCTGTATCGAACAAACGACCTCCGCTGCATTCCCGCAACTGTATGTGGACGTGCTGACCCCACTTTCACCGAAACAAAAAGAGCGCATCACCAAAAACGTGACGGCCGCCATCGACAAAATCCGGAATTACCAGGACTACACCGGCGGGTTCACGTACTGGCCCGGCAGCGGCTACGCCGACGAATGGTCGACCAGCTATTGCGGCCACTTCCTGCTCGAAGCCCAGTCCAAAGGCTACACCCTGCCCGCCGGCATGATCGACCGCTGGCTCGATTTTCAAACCAAACTCAGCCGTGCCTGGACGGAAAAAACCTCCAAATACGCCTGGGAGTTGTACGACAATGAAATCGGACAGGCCTACCGGCTCTACACCCTGGCGCTGGCCGGCAAAGCCGATCTGGCCGGCATGAACCGCCTGCGGGAGAAAAAGAACCTGTACTCCCAGGCCGCCTACATGCTGTCTTCCGCCTATGCGCAGGCCGGCAAACCCGAGGTGGCCCGCGAAATCGCTTCCGGCCGCTGGCGCGACGACTGGCAGTACGACTGGTGCGGTTATACCTATGGCTCCGACCTGCGCGACCGCGCGCTGTTGCTCGAAACCTATACGGCCATCGGCGATCAGCCGCGTGCACAGGCCACCGTCAATTATCTCTGCGGCCAGCTGGGCGGCGCCGAAGGCTGGTACTGGAATACCCAGAGCCTGGCCACCTCCTTGCGCGCCCTGTCGAAATACGTCTCTAAAAACATGGCAGGCCAGGGCCCGTCTTACGCCTACCGACTCGGCGGCGGCGGCTACCAGAACGGTGACGCCAGCAAACCAATCAGCACCGTCAACTTCACCGAACAAGCCTTCAATACTACGAAGGTGGGCGTAAAAAACAACGCCGGCGTGCGCCTGTATGCCCGCCTCGTCGTCGGTGGCCAATATCTGATCGGTGATGAAAGCGCACAAGCCAGCAACATAGTCGTCTCTGTGCGCTACACCGATACCAAAGGCCAGGCCCTCGATCCGGGTCGCCTGACCCAGGGCACCGATTTTATCGCGGAAGTGACCGTCAAACGCAACAGCAGCTATACATTCCCCTTCAACGAACTGGCGCTCAACCAGGTGTTTCCCTCCGGCTGGGAAATCCTCAACGCGCGCATGAGCGGTGTCAACTACGGCAGCAGCAGTCCGGCAGATTATCAGGACGTACGCGACGACCGGGTGTACACCTACTTCGACCTGTACGGAGAAAATGGGGAAACCCGCGTTTACCGCATCCAGCTCAACGCAGCCTACGCCGGCCGCTACTACCTGCCGGCCGTAAGTTGCGAAGCCATGTACGACAACCGCATCCGCGCCAGCGTGCCGGGACAGTGGGTGGAAGTGATTTGATTGATTCGATTGGATCGATTGATTCGATTGATTCGATTGGGCCTCCCCCGGCCCCTCCAAAGGAGGGGAGCGGATCGGAAGACATTAAGGGTTGATTTTCAGTGTTCTGCAATGGTTTCGTATGATTCGGTCTGGGTTTTCAAATTATTTTTCATCAAATCGAAATTATACTTACTGCATTCTTCGCAAATCATTGAAATACAGTCAATAACAACTTACTGCACCACTCCCCTCCTTTGGAGGGGCCGGGGGAGGACCAATCGAATCAATCGAATCAATCGGTCCAATCGATCCAATCCTCCTTACCTTTGCGTAAATTTTACATTATGCAGGAAGATCTGAAATCAGAAGAAGCCGCACCGCTGAATGAAGCCTTTAATGAAAAAGGCGAGCGTGTCAGCCCGGTATTGCCGCAAAATATCCGCAACTTTTTGATCGACATCGACGGCACGATTTGTGACGACGTGCCGAATGAAGAACCCGAGCGCATGCTCACGGTATTGCCATACCCCGATGCATTGGCCATGTTGAACAAATGGTACGACGAAGGCCACGTCATTTATTTTTTCACCAGCCGGACCGAAGCGCACCGCGAGATCACGGAAATCTGGCTGAAAAAACACGGTTTCAAATACCACGGCATTTTGTTCGGCAAACCCCGGGGCGGCAATTACCACTGGATCGACAACCATATTGTACGGGCTACCCGTTTCAAGGGAAAATTCACCGATCTGGTCGTCAAGACCCATGAAATCGAAGTTTTTTCCG